>JBGOTQ010000027.1:0-35650 GCA_041476565.1 Terriglobia bacterium
GGACAGGCGATGGGCTATCAGGATCGTGATCATTTCCCCGCTCATCGAAACATCTCGAATGGTCTCCGTGATTTCTTCCTCGGTCAACGAATCCAAGGAAGAAGTAGCTTCGTCAAAAACCAGAAGGCTGGGACGGCGCAGTAGCGCCCTGGCAATGGAGAGGCGCTGTTTTTCCCCGCCCGAGACTTTGACGCCGTTTTCCCCGATGATCGTATCCAGGCCTTTCTCTGCCCGGCCCATCAGACTTCGGCAGGCAGATTTCTCCAGGACCTCCAGGCATTCTGCATCAGAAGCCCTGGGATTCACAAAAAGCAAGTTCTCACGAATCGTCCCTGAAAATAGTTGCGTGTCCTGGGTGACAAAACCGATCCTTTCCCGGATTTGGTCCAAATCAAGATCCTCCATCGGAATGCCTCCAAGGAGAACCCTCCCTGATTGGGCCCGGTACAAGCCCACCAGGAGCTTGACCAGGGTGGTTTTCCCCGCCCCGGAAGGTCCCACCAGAGCCACGGTCTCACCATGGCGCACGGTGAACGAAATCCCATTCAAGGCCGGGGAAGAAGCCGTTTGATGCTGGAAGCTGACCTTCTCAAAGGCGAGAGTCCCGATTTCCTCTAGCCGAATTGGGTTCTGCGGACGAGGTTCTACTGGTGACTTTAAGATTCCTTCGAAGATGCCCAAGGAAACCTCCGCTTCCCGGTAAATGTTGATGATATTCCCCAGTTCCTGCAGTGGGCCAAAGATAAAGAAAGAGTAAATCCACAATGCAAAGAACTGGCCCACCGTGATCTCCTGGGCAAAGATCATGTACAGCATTAAAAACAAGATGCTAGTCCGCAAGAAGTTGACCGAGGTTCCCTGAATGAAACTGAGGCTACGCAGGTACCGTACTTTTTTGAGTTCCAGCTGAAGAATTCGTTCGGTGGTACTATTCAGGCGCTGAATTTCCTGCTGGGCGAGTCCCAGGCTTTTTACCAGTTCGATATTGCGCAGTGATTCGGTCGTCGCTCCGGCCAGTGCCGTCGTCTCAGCCACGATCACTTTTTGCACCTTCTTGATCTTCCTGCTGAGTACCGAACTCAGAACCCCCAGAAGCGGTACAGTCAAAAAATACACCGGCGCTATGACCCAGTGGACGCTAAATGCATACGCCATCACAAAGACCACGCCCACGAGCGAAGTAAAAAGGACGTTGATACAGGCAGCAATCAGTTTTTCAACGTCGGTTCGGACCTTCTGAATTCTGCCCAGTGTTTCCCCACTCCGTTGATCCTCAAAGACCGCGTACGGGAGTTCGAGGGAATGCTGTATGCCATCCGAATAGATACGAGCTCCCAATCGCTGGGTGACGACGTTGATGTAATAGTCCTGGAAATTCTTGGCCACTCTTGAGACAAATGCCACCCCAACAGCCGCGGCCAGAAGCAAGCTGACTCCCCTAAAGAACTCGACCGTTGTGTACTCCTTGAACCGCGTCGCATATTGGTCAATGACATGGCGGAAAATCAGCGGATCGAGAAGTGAAAAGATCTGATTGATGGCAGCCAGGAGAAGTGCCAGTGCCACCAACCTCCAATGCGGCTTCAGATAGGAGAGAAGGAGCCTCATAGTTTAGACCAATATTCTTACACAACCCTCGTCCCGTCCAAAATCTGCGCTAAAACCCCTATGGGAACCGTTCCTCTTTCGTGGCCAACGGAATTGTCATGCACTGGTTCATAAGCGGCGCCACTTCGTCGAAAACGGCCATCATCGCATCCACCAGGTCAACCCCTAGACAACCACGAACTTCATCCTCTTTCATTGCGAAGTAAACCTGAAACCCGGCCCAATGATCGGCCGGAGCTGAATTCAGGATCTTGCGAAGCGTCCGCATCTCCGGAAAGTTGGTTTTGTTGAAACTTCTGGCACTGGGATCCCAACTCCCAGCGTGAACCTTAAATCCTTCTCGGATAACCAATCGCCGCAAATCCCGTTCCATGCGACTTTTGGGCTTCAGGGCACGAACTAGGCGATGCCAGTCCCAATCGGGCTTTAATTCACACTGCGGGGAGTCTTTGGGAGCTTTTTCGTATCCTCTCTCCACTTGAAGTCCGCATTTGAAGAGTTTTTCCTCGGTATCTACCGTTATGAAAAACTTCGAACAGCCAAAACTGACGTGGCTGGAAAGGGGCATCGCAGAACGATTGGCCCTTGACAAGAAACCAATCCATTGCCAGAAGACGCCACGCCCCCAGCGTTCGGTCACCATGGATTGCCGATATCTGCTCTCCAGGGCCAACTTCAAAATTCGCGTGATTCGCTGGTTGTCTTCCAGGTTCCCTACGCGGATGCCGCGCTGGAAATCCAGGAATTCGGGTTGAAACCCGATGGCCAAGCTAGGTAGTTCATTACCGGTCCTCGAAATCCTCTGCATGGGCACCCCCTCAATTACGGTTGGATTGTCCTGGCTGTAGCCGGAGCTCCTCGAGCTGGCGACTCAACTGGTCTAAACGAGCCATGATATCGGCATGTCGTTGTTCCTGACGAGGAGGCATTTTTCCCTCAAGAAAAAAGGACCCCGTAGGTTCCAACACGCACCGCTCAACTTCCTTCAAGTTCGAGAAGCCTTGGCGGTGAGCGACAACTAATAGTTCCGGCTCCGTCAAGAGTTCTTTGGCGAGAGCACGATTCTGAATCTTCCCCTTGTCAATCAAGACGAGGGGCTCCCCTTCAAGGATCTGGTCCAGCCGACGATGCTTAAAGAGGAAACGAACAACCACGTAATTCACCAAGAGGAGGGCGAAGGCTCCGATCAACCCACCTGTTACGGAATTATCGTCGCCGATGATTGCGTTCTGGACCGTGTTCGACAATGAAAGCAGAACGACAAGGTCGAAGGGATTGAGCATTGCCAGTTCGCGCTTGCCGAAGAGCCGCAGCAAGACGACTAGAAAAACATATACCAGCATAGGGCGAAGCAGTTTTTCGGCAACCGGTACAGCCAGGTGGAACATGTCGTGAGCGATAGTAAATGCCCACGGATTGAGTTGCAGCATGGTATCACTCCTTTTGGTCAGGACAGGCTGTGCGGAATACTCGCATATTAGAGCTTTTATGTTTCAAGAAGCCGAGTCGATACCAAATCGGTGACTATTCATGCTTGTGCACCTGGATCTGGTCTGAATCGTGAGAGATGCCAGAATAATCGAAGTGATGAGCCAAAATCAAAGGAATCCGATGATTGTGGGAGTGGGACTCGCAAAGAAGAAGAGGAGCCTGAGCCGACCACGCGGCTCAGGCCGAAAGAGAAAATGCGTTCTTATTCCAAAAGACGAGTTACAAGGTCAAAAAGTCGAAACCCGCAACTTTTTTTGTTGCCCGGGTTTTAGGAGGCGAAGGCAGTCGAAACCAGAAGTGAAAGGAAATCGCCATGTTCACGTCGAGACTTAAAACATTTACGACTATTTCATCAGCCGTTTTGTTCTTAGGAAGTTTCACGATTGTAGAAGCCGGCATCCCCCTTCGACAGGAGCGCCAACAGAACCGAATCTACCAGGGCGTCCGCAGCGGCCAACTGACCCGCAGGGAGTTCCGAGGATTGGAGAGAGAGCAATATCGCATCCAGCGTAACAAGCAGCGCTTCAAATCAGACGGCAACTTCACACCGCAGGAACGGGCGAGGATCCAGCGCCAACTCAATCGTGCCAGCCGTGACATATACAGGCAGAAGCACGATAACCAGAAGCGCTAGTAGGGGCTTGCGCCAGTCTGCCGCCTGGCTCGGGACAGAAACCCAATGGACAGGGATCCACCAAGCCACCCTAGGCTGCTATGGCTGAACTCCGGGTGATCGGTTGACCAAGCCCATTGGTTCTGCCCACCCAATGGGTCCTTTATAGATTCCCCGATGAATCCCTCAGGAGATAATGAACCTGTAGCCTGCATTTCATGCTTAATGTTTCCGGTGCTCCTGCTGTATAATCCCGTCGGCTGTGTTGGGTGAAAGGGACTTGCTATGAACAGTAAAGAACGAGTGCTGGCTGCTCTCTCCCACCGTGAACCCGATCGCGTCCCAATTGATTTTGGAAGTACTGCCGTGACGGGAATCCATGTCAGTTGCGTCGCAGCTCTGCGGGAACACTACGGCCTTGAAAGACGGCCCGTCAAGGTGCACGAGCCTTACCAGATGCTGGGTATGGTCGAAGAAGACTTGAAGGGGGCCATGGGCCTCGATGTGGATGGTGTATTTCCGCGAAAAACCATTTTCGGCTTCGCCATCGAGAAATGGAAGAATTGGAAAACTCCACAGGGCCTGGAAGTCTTGGTATCTGAGGATTTCCGCCTGACCACTGACGAGAAGGGGGACATGCTGATCTATCCCGAAGGGGATCTGACCGTCCGCCCCAGTGGGCGGATGCCGAAGGATGGCTACTTCTTCGATGCTATCATCCGCCAGGATCCTATTGATGATGAAGACCACCTGAATCCGAGAGACAACCTCGAGGAATTTGAGCCGATTGCCGAAGTGGACCTGGAGCACTTCCGCAAGTCGGTAATGGCACTTCAAGGAAATGGTCGGGCCGTCATCGCCAACTTCGGCGGCACGGCGATAGGCGATATCGCTTTGGTACCCGCTCCGTTCCTGAAGAATCCCAAGGGTATCCGTGATATCTCCGAGTGGTACATTTCGACTCGCACCCGTCGCGACTATCTTCACCAGGTTTTTTCGAAACAGTGCGATATTGCTCTCGCCAACCTGGCCAGGATTCACCGTGTGGTGGGCAGCAGGGTCGACGCCGTGTTCACTTGCGGAACCGACTTCGGGACACAAACGTCCAGCTTTTGCTCACTGGACACGTTTCGGGAATTGTATTATCCGTATTACAAACGAATCAATGACTGGATCCATCAGAACACGACTTGGAAGATCTTCAAGCACTCCTGTGGGTCTGTCATCAAGTTCATCCCGGCCCTGGTGGAAGCAGGGTTCGACATCCTCAACCCTGTTCAATGCACTGCAGCCGGCATGGAGGCAGTGAAGCTGAAGTCGGAGTTTGGGGATCGGTTGACCTTTTGGGGAGGGGGGATCGACACCCAAAAGGTGCTACCATTCGGGACTTCAGCACAGGTACGAGAACAGGTGTTGGAACGTTGCCGGATTTTTATAAGTAGGGGCGGTTTTGTGTTCAACTCAATCCACAATATTCAAGCTCGAACTCCCGTGGGAAACATTGTGGCCATGATAGACGCGATCAAGGAATTCAATGGCCAGAACTAGGGACCAAGGAGTCCGTTGGATCCGGTCCCTATTGACACCCTTCTGGTGCCGAGCGACTGACTGTAGAATTAGCATGCCAATTGTTGTGCACGCCATTTACGAAATCTGAAGGAGGCAGAGATGTCCAAGGAATTGTACGATGCGATTCTGGCAGGCAACATGAAGGGAGCCATCGCGGCAACGGAAAAGGCTCTGGCTGATAAGGTAGATCCGCTGGAATTGGTACAGAAATACATGGTCCCCGCCATGGATGAAGTGGGCCGCCGCTTCGAATGTGAGGAATATTTCGTCCCGGAGATGTTAATTTCGGCCAGGGCCATGAAATCGTCCCTGATGTTGGTCAAGCCTTTGCTTACCGCTAGCGGTGCCCAGCCGGCTGGCCGCGTGATCATTGCGACCGTCAAGGGCGACTTGCACGACATTGGCAAGAATATTGTCGCCTCCATGCTGGAAGGTGCAGGGTTCGAAGTCTTCGACCTGGGCGCTGACGTTGCGCCTGACAAGTTTGTCACTGCCGTGAAAGAGAAGAGTCCGCACCTGGTTTGCCTGTCGGCCCTCTTGACAGTGACCATGCCTTCCATGAAGACCACGATTGATGCCCTGCAGCAGGCCGGAATCCGCCAGCAGGTGAAGGTACTGATTGGCGGGGCGCCCATCACTCAGCATTTTGCGGATCAAATCGGCGCTGATGGGTACGGTGAAAACGCAGCATCGGCCGTCACCTTGGCCCGCAAGCTGATGCATGCGGAGAGATCGGCTCAATGAACCTAGACAGGTGGACAACTCGAAAGCCAGTTCTGACCGATGGTGCTTGGGGCACTGAGTTGCAGCGCCAGGGCTTGGGTCTGGGTGAATGTCCGGACAGTTGGAATTTGAAAAAGCCGGAGGCCGTAGAGAATGTGGCGAAGGCCTATGTCGATGCGGGTAGCCAGGTCATTCTAACCAATACTTTTCGTTCCAACCGAATTACCCTGGCCGGTCATGGCCTGGTTGACCGTGTCCGGGAGATCAACCTGGAGGGTGTCCGCATTTCGCGACGGGCCGCAGCCGGGCGGGCTGGCGTCTTTGCTTCTTTGGGGCCAACTGGAAAAATGCTCATGATGGCGGAAACCAGTGAAGCTGAAGTCTCCGAAGCCTTTCGAGAGCAAGCCCAATTACTGGCAGATGCAGGAGCTGACGCATTAATTTTCGAAACCATGAGTGACCTGGTTGAGGCTCGATTGGGAGTGATAGCTGCTCTTTCGACCCAATTGCCCGTCATTGTCTCTTTCGTTTTTGATACAGGTAAGAAAAAAGACCGCACGATGATGGGGCATGCGCCCGAGCAAGCGGCAAAGGAGATGGCTGAGGCCGGAGCATCCGCAGTGGGCGCTAACTGTGGCCTTGGAATCGCTGAGTGCATCCCGATTTGTGAGAGGCTGCATGCATCTAGTTCCCTTCCCGTCTGGATCAAACCCAACGCCGGATTGCCGGAAATGATCGACGGAGTCCCAATTTATCGTATCTCTCCTGAGGAATATGCCTCCCTCGTTCCAGCCATTGTGAAAGCCGGAGCCAGCTTTATCGGCGGATGCTGCGGTACGCAGCCTCCATTCATTGCCGCTTGCGCCCGGAGGCTCGCAGCAATGATTTGACCTTTATGAGAGGGTTCCTGCAGCGCATGCCAACCTGCGTTACGAGATCCCTTTAGCACTGATCATTTACCTGTGGCTGCATGACTCTCATTTATGAGACTAAAACTCGTCGGTTGTGAGGTGCTGTATCGCGAGATTTGCTTTGCCGTGGCCCGTTCACCCCACCTGGTGGATGTTGAGTTTCTTCCCAAAGGTCTTCACGACCTGGGTGGCGTCGCCATGCAGTCGCGCCTGCAGGAAGCTATAGACCAGGCAGACTCCTCTCGGTACGAGGCCGTCCTGCTGGGTTATGCGCTCTGTGGTAACGGCTTATTGGGTCTAAATGCAAAGGCTCTGCCTTTGGTGGTCCCCAGGGCCCACGACTGCATTGCCTTGTTGCTGGGAAGTCACCGACGCTATGCCGAGTACTTTGAATCGCACTCTGGAGTCTACTTCCGCTCCCCGGGTTGGATTGAACGCGGCGGAAACCTGGAGCAAGCCAGCAATCCTCTACTTCTCAAGAAAGTGGGCGTGAGTTACAACCTGCAGGAACTCATTGAGAAATACGGCGACGAAAACGGCCGTTACCTCTACGATCAGTTTGCAACGTACCAGCACCACTATCGCCAGCTTACTTATATTGAAATTGGGCTGGAAGCGGATGATCACTTCGAGCAGCTTGCTCGCCAGGAAGCCGTCCAGCGGGGCTGGGCCTTCGAGAAAATAAACGGGAGCCTGGTCTTGTTTGAACAGCTCGTGTCAGGCCACTGGCCTGAACAGGATTTCTTGGTTGTTCCTAGAGGCTTCCGAGTAGCCGCCACTTACGATGACCATATCATTCGAGCGGAGGAATCGTCGTCATGACCGGGCGGCAACGAATCTTGGCCATGTATGAGGGGACTCCGGTCGACCGCCTGCCTTTGATGCCTATCACCATGATGTTCGCGGGAGATTGGCTGGGGGTCAACTATCGGAAGTATGTCTCTGACTTCAGGATTCTTGCCGAAGCTCAGCTCAAGGTTGCATCGGACTTTCACTTTGACTACGTCTCGGTCATATCCGATCCCGCCCGTGAGGCTGCTGATCTGGGGGCCACCCTGGAGTGGTTTGAGAATCAACCTCCCGCCATTGTCGAGAATCAGGCGCTCCTCCGCAATAAGTCAACCCTTGCCAGACTGAAGCTGCCTGACCCGCAGGCGGGAGGTCGCATGCTGGACCGGGTGCAAGGTGTGGCCCTTCTCCGTGAGCAGACAGGGCTGGAAATGCTGGTGGAAGGCTGGGTCGAAGGTCCGTGCGCTTTGGCCGCCGACCTTCGAGGCCTAAACACCTTGATGGTGGACTTCTTTGACGATGTGGACTTCGTGAAGGATCTCTTCGAGCTTGCGCTTCAAGTAGCTCTCCGCTTTGCCCGCGCTCAGGTAGAAGCCGGAGCGGATTTGATCGGAGTGGGGGACGCTGCTGCCTCCCTCGTCGGTCCCAGGTTATACTTTGAAAACGTCGTGCCTTTTGAGCAGCGACTGATCGAGGGACTGCACGCCATGGGCACTCGCGTCAGGCTGCACATTTGCGGTAATACCCGCAAGCTCTTTCGCGGAATGGCCGCAGTCGCGGCCGAACAAGTCGACCTGGACTGGATGGCTCCCCTCAGCGAGGCCCGCAAGGAAATGGGCGCCTCCCAGACGCTGGCCGGCAACATTGATCCGGTGCGCGTCTTGCGCGATGGGTCCCCCGATACAATCCTATCTGCCCTGGAAGAGTGTTTCTGTCAGGCCTCTAGCCGCTACATTGTCTCGGCAGGCTGTGAGGTCCCCCGAGATACGCCGGAGCCTAATCTTCGTGCCATGACCCGGTTCGCGGAAACACACGTCCCTGCCTGCATATGACCCAGAAAGTTCCCATCCATCTGATGCCTCTCGACGAAATTTTGGAGGTGGAGGCAGGAACTCCGCTATTGGATGTCTTGTTTGGATACGGGGTAGAGTTTCCTTGCGGTGGTGAGGGGCGATGTCGAGGCTGCCGAGTCAGGGTCCTCGATGGTTCCCTCCCGGTGACGTTCGCTGACCAGGAAACGCTAACGACCGTCGAGATTGCAACTGGCTGGCGTCTGGCCTGTCAGGCGAATGCTGAAAGGCCCATGACGCTGGAGATCGCCCAATGGGAAGTCCCCATATTGTCTGACGATACGCGCTTCGACTATGAACCCGGAGAGGGACTCGGGGCCGCCATCGATGTCGGAACTACCACGTTGGTAGTGCAACTCCTGGATCTGTCGAACGGCCAGGTGCTGGCCGTGAAGACGGCCCTTAACCCCCAAGCCATCCATGGAGCCGACGTGATGAGCCGCATTCAATATGCCCTCGCTGAAAGGGACTCTGCAAAGGGCAAGCTCATCCTGGAAATTCGTAACGTCCTCGGCAACCTGGTTCTCGAGGCCCTGAAAGACACCAAGGTTGATCCGACAAGTCTGCGCGAGGTGGTGCTGGTTGGCAACACCGTGATGCACCACCTCTTCTGCGGAATCGATGTGGAGCCCCTGTCGCATGTCCCATTTCAACCGGTGCGCGACGGACTGGAAACTCTGAGTGCCCTCGGGCTCGGATGGATCGGATGCGGCGACCCGGTTATTCGCTTCCTTCCTTGTGTAGGGGGGTTCGTGGGCAGTGATATCCTCGCCGGCGTGTTGGCCACGGGCTTGGCAGACAGCAACGAACTATCCGCTCTCGCCGACTTAGGAACTAATGGAGAGATCGTGGTGGGGAACCGCGAGAATCTGATATGCGCTTCGACAGCAGCCGGCCCCGCTTTCGAGGCCGGCCGGATCCGCATGGGCATGCGCGCCGCACTGGGGGCCATTACGGGCGTCTCCCTTCGGGGCGGCCGGCTTCATTGCCACGTCCTCGGAAACGTCGCGCCGCGTGGAATCTGTGGGAGCGGACTAGTCGACGCGGTATCCGCCGGTTTGGAACTTGGTACTATCCGGCCGAATGGCCGCCTGCCAAACGGGAATGGGGAATTGGAGTTGCAGCCGCCCGTCAGTCTCACCCAAGGCGACATACGCGAACTGCAGTTGGCTAAGGGGGCCATTGCCGCTGGACTGCGGATTCTCCTGGAAAAAATCGGGGCCCGGCTTGAGGACCTCCATGTCCTTTACCTGGCCGGGGCTTTCGGCAACTACGTTAACCGTCACAGCGCTCGCCGTATCGGATTGTTAGAGGTGGACCTCGAACGCATTCATCCCGCCGGAAACACCGCCCTCCGCGGCGCCAAGATGGCACTGCTCTCCAAGACCACGCTCCATCAGACCCTCCCGAAGGTCCGCAACAAGATCCGGCATATTTCCCTGGGATCAGACCCTCGCTTTCAGGAGTTGTTTGTCCAAAATTTGGGCTTTCCCGACCAGATCCAAATTTAGAAGGGCCTTAAGCGATGCAGGTGCGAGGAATTCAAGTTTGAGTTCACTCTTTCCCTGATCCGGGCTTCCCCAAAAAAATGCTTGACAATTACGAACGATTAGTACTAAAGTATTAGTATGATGAAGAGCCTCCTATTGACTAGACAGGAACTTGAGATCATGAAAATAGTCTGGGAGAGGAAGATTGCTACGGTTCGCGACGTCTACGAGACGTTGCGTCAACGGCGGCCATTAGCCTATACAACAGTCATGACTATTATGAAGATCCTGGAAAGGAAGCAGTTCCTGCGCAAGTGGCAGGAGGATCGAGCCTATGTTTATGAGGCCATCCGACCCAAAGAGCAAATCATTAAGGGGATGGTGCGGGATTTTGTGGACCGCGTGTTCGATGGGGCTGCTCAGCCCTTATTAATGCAACTGGCTCGGGATCGGCATATTTCCGCCAAAGATCTGGATGCGATTGCACGGATGCTTCGGGAGAAATCATGACGACGAATTTATGGTTGGGCAATCTTTTTGCGTACAGCGTGCAAGTGGGCGCAATCGTGTTGACCTTAACTGTAGCGGTCAGACTTTTCCAACTGCGCAACCCGAAGCTGCTCTTAATGAGCTGGCAAGTCTTATTGGCAGTCTGTTTGCTTCTCCCATTAATCCAGCCTTATCAACCGGTTCCTTGGCAAACATCGCCCTCTGCAGCATTAAGCGGGGTTCGATCAGAGGTACATCTGTCAGACCCCGTCCACGCGAGACCATTCAAGCTCGTAACCCTTCTTCCCTGGCTTCTCGTCGGAGGGGTGGTATTCCGATTGGCATGGTTGGCAATGGGTGTCAGCCGATTGCGTTTTTATCGCCGGCGTGCCGGATTTCTAGATTTGTGGCCCGAAACGTGGAAGGAAATGGAAAGACATGTGGGTGTTTTTCCCAAAGTATGTTTATCCGGCGACTTGGCTGGACCAGCCACTACAGGCCTGCTCCATCCCATTGTTCTCCTGCCCGAGGGCTTCCTGCAAATGCCGCTCCAGCTGCAAAGAGCCATCGCCTGTCATGAATTATGGCACGTTCGGCGGAGGGATTACTTGTTCGCCCTGTTCGAGGAAGTACTGGCTGCCTTGCTCTGGTTCCATCCCGCAATCTGGTGGCTCTTAAACCGGATCCGACTTCACCGGGAGCAAGTTGTCGACCATCTAGTGGTCGAAACCACAAATGAGAGGAAACCCTACCTGGAGGCCTTAATTCAGTTCGCTATTAGACACCCCAAGTATGAATCTATCGTGGCGCCATTGTTTTTTAAGCGGCACCACTTGCCTCAACGTGCAGCATTGATTCTTTCGGAGGTTGCCATGTCGAAATCACACGTTTTGGTCTCCATTGGAGTGCTCTCGACTGTTCTGTTATTCACAGGCACAATAGCCGTGAAGTTCTTTCCTATACAATCCCACTCTCCTGACAGAAGAGCGCCGAATGTCCAAGCCAACGCTCGCCCTGATGATCGAGGAACTATTTCCATTTCGGTCGGGGAGGAGGCCCTTACAGCAAAGTTGATTCATCGGGTGAAGCCTGAATATCCAGTTGAAGCTAAGGAGAAGGGTGTCGAGGGCCAAGTGCAGCTTCAAATCACCATTGAGGAAAATGGTGAGGTAGGAGACATTCAAGTAATTGGAGGGAACGCGGTCCTTGTTCCTGCTGCCATCGAAGCCGTCCGCCAATGGCAATACCTGCCTTTTCTACTGGATGGAAAGCCCGTACGGGTCAAAGCAACAGTCACCGAGGACTTTTCGTTGGAAGCAAGCGGGGGGACTCCCTCTGTAAGACCCACCTCAAACAAGCCGATCACAGTTCAAACGACGCCCCCGATTTATAAGGTTGGGAATGGGGTGACTCCCCCGCGTGTCCTTTCAAGAGTAGCGCCGACCTACACCCAGGAAGCCAGAGATGCCAAGGTCCAGGGGACAATCATGTTGACTTTGGAGATATCTGCCCAAGGGGTTCCTCAAAACATCCACGTCGTCCAGGGATTGGGCATGGGGTTAGACATCTCTGCGGTTCAGGCCATCACACAATGGCGCTTTGCACCAGCCACTCTGAATGGGGAACCGGTCCCAGTCCGTATCAATTCGGAAATCAATTTCAGTCTAAAATGACCAAGTCAGCCATTGATACCTTAACGAATCAAGGTGCCCACGCGGAATTGAAGAGCGCCGGCTTCGTTGGGGTATTGAGGAGACATAAGGTAGCGCACTTCCACGCGCAATCCCCAGTGCTGACTCAGCCAACGGTTGACACCTCCTCCGAAATGAACCAGGTTGGCAACACCGCCGCGGAAGGCCAGCGTGTAACCGCCCAGGACGAAAGGATTGGTTTTTCCCCTGGTCTTGAACTGATAGAGAGCGCTGGGCGAAACCAAGCCAATACCATACTGCGCCCCATAAGTGGGAGAAAAAAAGTACCCTCCATCGACTCCCAATCCAAAGCCCCCTTTTAACAACCCCTCAGCTCCGCCTCCAATCTCAACTGCGGCTATATTGCCACACCCACAAAAGGAAAGTCCGACACCAGGGGCTCCAAAAATGTATCCGTAGCCCGAAGTGACGCGGCCTTCTTCGGCCGACTGGCTGAATACACAAATAGCTGACGTCAATACGACGATGAAGCTTAGAAGTATTGCTTTTTTCATAAGCACCTCCAATCCTCAACTACGAATGATTGTGTTCCGCAAGACCCTCTGTCCTAAATGGCCTTAGAGCATATGGGGTGCCAGGATGTATCTTGTTGAATTGAACGTTCTTAATCAGAACATGGTCAACTGGTGGCCAACAAATCAGGCGACAACTGCAAGAGTTCGTTGCAGTCAACGGAAGTCTTTCAGTTGACCTGGGTGGAAAAAACCCGGAAAAGACTCTTCGCCCGTCGGAACCAAGGGGGGGGAGAGATGAAAATTGGCAGGGGGGACCTGACATCCCGGACAGATGCCGGCCGCAAAGCCGGAGGCTTGAATTTGTGAACCGCTCAAAGCGGTCCCTCTGAATTGACCTGCTTGAGCTCCGGAGGAGCGTCCTGTTTGTAGCAGGGTCCCTTCTTTTTTCCTTCAGCTCCGCTAGGAGCGTCCTGTTCCTGTGAGGGTCCTCCTCTTCAGGTCACTCCTCCGGAGTTGCATCAACAAAAAAACACCCTTTCTCTACAAACAGACCGCTCCTGACGGAGCTATCTTGCCCGGCGGGGCAACCTCCATGACAAATCCTGCAAAAGTCGAACTCTGGAGTCCCCAACAGAGCCGGAGGTTTACCTAAGTCCAATTAAGGCCTGCCCTGATCCCGCTGCCTTATGTTTGCCGTTTGGTAATTAGCCGCGATCGTCGTAAGCGCTAGCCTCAGGCGCTTTGAAGACCTGCATGTCGATCTCATCCCGAAGCTGACGCAACAACTCCTGCATGTTGACGGCACACCTTTCCGTCTCGCTCCTGGCCCAATCCAATAGCTGCAACATTTGTGCTGCTAACATACCTTCAGAACTAATTGATAATGTGGAACCGCAGGGGCAGTTGGCGAATGACAATGTTCCCAATGGCTGCGACGGATTCCATTCGCCCAAGGCCGCATCGTAGGAGACGGGATCTCCCTTATGCGTGGTAATCTGCGCGTACTCTCTGAGCGAGTTAAAACGAAGGCCGCAATTGGAACAGACTTTAGGGAACAGTCCTTCAATGTATCGGCGCATGATCCGTCCGACCTCATCCTCGTTCATGTTGGCCTCAATCGGGTTGGCAGACGGGATCTTGCCAGACTAACGTCCCGGGTTGACCGGCGAATTAATCCTGATAACGGACCCGCTGTCGGCGGCTATCAGGGAGAATGGTGAATTTCACCCCTTGGTTCCCAAGACGCCAAGCACCGCACGGGGCAAAGAGTGGGCTCGGCGGATTAGCACGCAAGCTTATGTCTTTTCCAGTATCTTGCTTAAGTGATGCCGCAAGTGGCGAAGGTAGTCTTTAATTACAAACTCTAGTTGGACTGGTTCCTCTCTGCCAATGTTGCAGGGCGTGGACAGTGCCTCTTCCGGGATGCGCTCAATGACATGACTCAAGTGACGGTTGTAGGCAGACCAGAGTGCGACCAACTCCAGCCACTCCGACTCATGGTATTGCTGGATCCGAACCCAATCATTTTGACTGTATTGGGGGAACGCGACCGCAGCATTGTAGGAGGCTCTCACAAACCGCTGATGATTATTGGCGGCGGAATCAATCAGATGACCTAACACTTCCTTCTTGGACCACTTGTTTGGACCCTCCCTATACGAGACTTCATCAGGCCCCATGCGTGACAAAAGATCTGAAGTCTCGTTCACAATAGTCCTGATCTCTTGTGCGATATGCTCCATAATTGTTTCCTTTCGGTTCAACACAAAATGCAATCAGAGCCGTGACAGGCTTCCCTTTGCGACTCACAATCAGCGGTTCCTTCTCGACGCCACGCACTTAATCACCCACCTAAGTAGATGCGTCTTGAATCTCCAGGATTTTTATAATTTTATCACCTCTTTGCCGATCCGCATCCTGTTTCCCTCCTTGCGTCTAAAAATTCAACTGTCCCGAAATTGAGAACAGCCGTTGCTAGCGGAACTAGTACGAAAGCGTGGGGCGGAACAGAGCGAACAGTAACCTGAGGAAAGAGGTCGGTCGCAACGCCATTAGGCGCCTTTGTGAATCAGGTAGGTGACAAACGCAAATACAAGGTAACCGGCGAGCAATGCTCCGGGAATGGAAGCTATGACCGTCGCCCAAAGTAAGTCTGTATGCCGTTCTCGGTGTTGTCGTTCGGACGCAATGAGCGCGGCGCCTATGAGAGTGAAAGTGAGGCTTGCAACACAGGTGAGAAGCGGAATAACGATGGCCAGATAGCTCAGGGAATTCGTCAGACTGTCGGAGAATAGAAACTCCATCAGCAGGGCGGTCGATGGAATCCAGGAGAGCCAAATAAAGACCCGACGCGGCATTCCCGTCCGCGCAAAGAGGAGGACCACAACGGTGACCGCAACGCACAAAACGAGGCTTAGAAGCCCAATGGTAATCATCTTCGGTTCACCCAAAGGGATCTAGAAGCGACGGATCGGTGTCTAACGCCCGGAAGATGAGCCGTGCCCGCCGCTTCTGGCAAGCATTCGCTCAAACAAGTTGATAGACTAGTTTCTGTCACGAAACTCGGCAAGAAGGCTCCCCTCCTTGGATTGGGAGGAGCAGCCACAGGCCACGGCGGGGTGGTTTGAACAATCCTGGAAAAGCCAAGCCCGTATCGGTATGGCGGCAAATGCCACCACCCCCGCGGTGCTGCGCCCCATGTCCCCTCCTCAGCCGAGGAGGAGAGTTTTCATGCAATCCTGCAGTTTCGCGACAGAAACTGGACTAGACTGCCTGGCTCACACTATATCGGTTACCTGGAGCGCATGATATTTGCCAATGTAACTTTGGCAATCTGCTCGATGTCGAGTGGTACGTTCGGGTCAAGAGCTAGATCCCCTAAGATGCTCATGGCTTCGTCATACTTGCCCTGCCGGTTCAGAGCTAGAGCTTTGTTTGCCAGCAGTATGCCTTTAGTCTCATCATCGGGATCGTTCGAAAGCCCCTTTTCAATTGCTTGAAGACGAGCCATATCATCGTCGAGCAACGTGGATAACTCCTTCCATGCAGGGGCAAAAGTCGGTGACTGCTTGAGCATTTTCTCGAGTACAGCCCTCTTTTCCACACGACTTTTCATGCTTTCCAACATCACGTACTGCCTGTAGGTCCCTGGTTGTAGCTCCTGTCCCTTCTCACGGCGAAGAGAGTGCACGGCTGTTTTAACCGTAAAGAAACCGCGTGGGGCCATTCTGCTCACGACCTCGTAGTACGCCAGTGCCTTATTCAGATCCCCCATCAACAGGTAGGTGAACGCGCTGTCATATAACGGATACAGCCAGTCAGGAGCTTCTTTGCTCGCTTGTGCGAGAAGCAGGAGTGCATTCTTGTAGTCGCCAGAACCGCCCGCCTGCCGAGCCTGACCATGAAGCTCCTGCGCTTTCTGGGAAACGTTGTGACTTCCGATAATGCTCCAGTTCACTGTGCCAGTAGCATTGGCAAGGTCTGCTTCGGTAAGCTCGCGCCCCTTTTTGTCGCGGTAGATCAATTGATAGCTCCTTTTGAGCATCTTTTTGACGAACTGGCGATCTTCGATTGGTCGTCAGCGCCCTGACACGGTCGTCACGGCGGCACCCTCTAGAATGATCCGACTTTCAGCAACTGATTCCACTTTCGCGCGAGAGAAGAAAACCGGGAAATACTTGCCTTGTGCCCACAGCTCGAACAGGTCGCGGTAGTGAGGATTCTCAGGATCGCCTGATTGCCCGGGATTGTTGATCCCAACCGAGTTGTCCCAATCTTCGGTGTCCGCGATGATCTTGAACGATCCGCCGGCCGTTTGGTTGTCACCGCCCCCGGTGGCCGTGACGGTGAAGCCGTCGCCACCGCGTGGGAGCGGTCCGACGTTGAGCTTCGCCCGAAGTTCGGACGAGACAGCCTCCGCGAGCGGGTGAGGGATCAACACGTGGTGGTATCCTGGCTGCCCATACTGCCACGCGCTCATGTCAGGTCCCAGTTTCTTGGCGAGCTCCTCTACAGCCTCCTCAAGGCTACGGACGAGCAAGCTGTTTCTTGACGCGACGGGGTCCACACCGAAGCGGCCATCGGGCGCTAGGAGCCAGTCGATGATTTTCTTCATTGAGAGATTACCAATTGCCTGGCGCGCCTCCTTCGGTACAAGGAGATCGCGCATATCGCTCTGCAGTCGACGCTGCCAGCCGATGTAGATCCCCGCAGCCGCCGAATTCTTATCGAGGACGTAATTCCATCCGAGGAGCATGTCGCGCGCCTTTATAACCTGCGGGTTCGTGGCCGGCAGGTCAGCAAGCAGCGGAACCAGGCTTCGAGCAGGAATCGACAGATCGTCGTTCTGTATGGCCATCGTTTCGGCCACCGTGAACAGCCGCCCTGATCCCAAGAGCTCGTTGATGCGTGTGGCCCGGTACGGGTCGGCCCAGGTGAAATGTATCGCCGCCGGGTATGGATAGCCTTCCGAGAATAAGTACTGGTTAGAGGTTACAAAGAATCCTTTCTCTGGGTTGACAACGTGGGGAAGCGCATTGATCGGCAGATAGCCGTCCCACTCGTACCGTCCATCGCCTGGCACCGGAACCAAGCCACTCCAGTTCGAACGTAGGGGCTGGATGCCCGCCGCCTGCCATCCGATAGTGCCGTGCACATCGGCCCATACCATGTTCTCAGCAGGAATGCGGTTATAGGTGGAGGCCTCCCGAAACTCTTCCCAGGTCTTCGCTTGATCCATCCGGAGGCTAGCGAGGTACGGGGCGGATCCGATTTCCATCCAAGCGGCCCGCAGCGCGTACGCTTTGTGCCGCGCCGCGTCTTCGCGCAGGACAGGACCGTGCCGTGTGAACTTTAACTCCAAGGTGACGGCCGCCGCCCCCTTGACCGGAATGGTCTCTTGAACCACGCGCATCATTTCCCAGCTCCCGCGATATTTGTACTGCAGCAGATTGGCTGGATTCGTTTCGTACACGTACAGGTCTTCGGAGTCATTGCCGAAGATGGTAAGTCCCCATGCGCCGTGCTCGTTGTGCCCGATCGAAACGCCAGGCAGGGACGGCTCGCCCCCGCCGATCACGTTCCACCCAGGCGCCACCAGATGCACCCAATAGCGAAGTGACGGTGTCCCTTGCGCGCGATGAGGATCGTTCGCCATGATTGGTTTCCCGCTCATCGTACGGGTGCCGCTCACGACCCAGTTATTGCTCCCAATGTCTTCGGGGCGCACATCCCCCTGCCAGACGGACCGTGCAAGTTGCTCGGTGGCGCACGCACCACGGTGCTCAGCGACAATATCGTTCGCGAGAAAGCGAAGGGGGTCTCGGTACGCGCGATAGAGCTCGATCATGTCGCCGTTGATTAGTGAGAGATCGACAGCAGGATCGACGGCCAGAACGGGATTCCCACCCTGGAAGAACGACAGGCTCTTCACCCTCTCAACCCCAAGTAGGCGAACCGCTTCCGCGTAGTTGATCTCCTGGATAAGGTTGCCGACGAGTCCTTGGTGGCGTGAGATTACAACCTCGGGTGTCCATCTCCCCGGCTTAATCCGGAGGAGCTCAAACTCAATCGGGAGGAGTTTGGGGTTGCGTTGGGCCTGCTCGACGTACGCATTGATGCCGGCCACAAATGCGTTGACGATCTCCTCACCGCGTGGATGGTAGAAGTTCAATTCCTGCTTCAAGTCACCGCGGAACATGTGCAGCCGCGTGCCGATATCCCGCTTCAGCTCTCGCGCGCCAAGCATCTCTGCCACTGTCCCGGTTGCCTGACGCCGCCAAAGCTCGAGTTGAAATAGCCGGTCACGTGCAGCGTTATAGCCCTGCGCGAAGAATAGATCCCGCTCGTTCTTCGCGTAGATGTGGGAGATGCCCCAGCGATCCTTGATGATCTCCACCGGTTCGGAAACTCCTGGTATGCGAAGCGTTTCGCTTTGCGCACGTGCTGGCGCTTCGACCTCCCCGGCGAGCACGAGGATCAGAATAATGACGAGACTGCAGATGGGACGGCTCTTGCGCATAGTCAGCTGCCTTTCGAGAGCGCCCGTCTCAATACCTAAGCGGCTTCATCCGCGGATAGGCGGCACCCCCGCCAAAACGAGATCAGTTTAGAAGGAGAGTTCGGTTTCGTAAAGTAGGAATGTGGTATTGATGGAGCCAGCGGGTTTGGCCGAAGCGACTCCGTGGTTAGCCGCGCCAGAGCTGGAGTGAACTGGGAGTGGGCGCGGATGCCGGGGGGTGAGGGGTTGGACAACACGCAAGCAGCCCGTGGCTATCCTTGCGTCGCCTGAGGCATCGCGTTGAGACGGTCGAGAAACAAGATGGTAATCTCCTCATAGAGCTGCTCACTGACATTCACCCCACGGTGAATGCGCTCGGTCGGCTCGTCCCAATCCACTTGCCCCGGCGTGACCACGAAGGTTTGGCGGTCACCCCCATCGCGGTATTCGATGGCGAGAGTATCACCGCCGAGGATCACCGTGACCCGATGAAACGGATCGCGATGCCAAGGCATCGTCTCGCCCGGCTCAAGACGTAGACGCCGGACGAGAGTCGTTGCGCGTCGGAAGAGGACTTCATCGGTCATGGTTGATCTCCTTCATGTCCCATCTGTCGACCGTAGCGAGCGTTCGATCCAATTGGTTCATGCTGCCGCACGCAACGACACCCACGTCCAGACAGCACCCATCAGGTCGATCCCAGCCAAAACAAGTAGGCCTGGACCCGAAAAGCCCAGCGCCACCAACACAATCAGGCCTACAGCAAACGCCATTCGCCCGGGAATTGTGACTCGAAAAAACGAAACCACATTGTTGCAAGCACAGTTTGCATAGTAGGCCCCCAGGATAGACACCAACAAACCAGCTACACGAATCCATACGTCGGTGCTTTCCGGCAGTCCCACCATCGCCAACAAAGTGTTCGGAATGAAAAGCAATCCCAGTCCCGCGGCCATCATATAGATACCCCATGCAACAATTGAGATGGCAGCTTGGCTCATAGCACCTTTCCAGTCTCTGGTCCCAGGCAACTCCTGGGGAATACCAAAGCTTGCTGACCCGTATCCCGTCTGACCACTCGCCGGCTGGCTGCGGGCTCCGCCGCGGACGAATCCTTAACTCGTTAGGCGGCGATTCCTCCAGTTGGTAGCAATGCACGCGACGACGGCGCTCACACACAACCACGGGACCCAGTCCCCGCTGCGACTGTAGAACGTGCCACCGGGGCTGATGGGCGCGATAGCAAGGAGCAGCACCGTTGATGCCAGCAGCACCGCTGGGAGACTGCGGTACGCCACCACGAAGCTCAGAGCGCCGATCGCCAAAGCAACGAAGGCAGCCATCGCGGCGCGCGCGGCTGGCAGGTCCAACAGCACGACCAGGAGTGGAATGGGTGCGAGCCAGGCCGCTATCAAGACATGGTTGATCCCGGCGCTCAGGAACCACATGGTTCCACCTCCGCTGTCACTTGGATCTAGTCCCTCCACTTCCTTCGTGGTGCGACTCCAACTCGGCCAGCAGCCCGCCGGCTTCGTCGTAGGCGACTTGGTAGGTATAGTCGGGCGGGCCGTCGCAGGTGGCGAGGCGGCGAGCTCCCTTTGCGTGATCGAGCGCGGTTGTCTTGTCGCCGCGGGCGAGGGCGAGCTTGGCGAGTTCCAGGCGGGCGTCGGCGCCTTGCAGGACGTAGCCGCTACGCTCGGTGATGACCAGTGCCTCGTCAGCCAAGCGCTGGGCCTCGTCCGGTGCACCTGTGGCGGCGCGCAACCGTGCCAGGTCAATGAGAATGTCGGCTTCAACTTCAACCGTGTTGTTGCGGCGGCAGCGTTCCAGCGCTTCCTGCAGGTGATGTTCGGCTTCGTCGGTCAGGCCAGCGACGCGGTGCGCCGCGCCTAGCAGCCAGTGGGCGTGGACGTAGTTACGCTCGATAGGGTACTTGGCTCGTGCCCATTCATCCGCTAACTCCAGCACGCGGCGAGCTGAATCCAAAGTGGAATGCGGGACGCGGAATGCGGAATGAGTAGCGGAGCGCAGCTGGAACAAATCACGCAAGGCGCGGCTGGCAGCAACGATAACTAAATACTCAATGGCTTTAATTTTCTCGAACAATAGCACCGAAGTATCAAGCGACTCCTGCGACTCTGGCCAACGGCTACGATAGATCAAGAGTCGGCCCAATTCGGCATGACCTATCCCCTCGGCGTAGTCGTATTTGATCTCTTGGCCCAGCGCAATACTGCGGCGCAGATTGGCCTCGGCGGCCCGCAGCGCGCCGATGGGTATCTGTCCATACGCAGCCAAGTTCCCCAAATATATGGCGAGTCCGCGCTTGTCGCCCTGCTTCTCTGCGAGTGTGCCCGCCTGCTCATACACCGGCGTGGCGCGGCGGGGCTGGCCGCTGAAGCTGTAAGAGTTCGCTAGTTCGTTCAGCGTCCGGGTTTGGGCGTTTTCGTCTTTCAGGGGCGGCGGGTGGTCTTCGCCGTTGGGAAAGAGAGCGCGCAGCAGGTCAATCTGCAATTGATAGGCGCCGAGTTGGTAGTACACAACGTCGTGAAGGCGGTCGCGAAAGAGCGTGCGCGCCTCATCAAACTCCCCGGCGAGGACGGTGTGGTGATAGAGCTCGATCACCGGGGCCAGATCCTCGAGCCGCATCACCTTGTCCGGCGGGGGCACGGCGGCAAAATAATCGTGTAGGCGGGTGTGGGTAGCGGCGCGATCGGGCCCACCCAGCCTGTCGTAGGCGAAGCGCCGCACGATGGGATGCAGGTCGAACCGGCCCTCCTTGGTGTCGTGATGCAGCAGCCCGCGCGCAACCAGGTCCCGCAGATCTGCCTGCAAGTCTTGTGGCGAAGAAAGGAGGCTGGGGGTGGTGGCGCGAGTGCGAAACCTTGCTGCAAGCTTGTCAAGGATGCTCGAATGTTCCGTAGCAGCCAACGTGGGTCCCCTTTGACTTCCTTTCCCTTTAGAATGAGCGAACTCACGTCCGCTGCTACTGGTTTCAGCGATTGCCTTGAGCGCCTCGTATTTCACGGGACTTCGGAAGCAGGCGATGCGGCCCAGTAATGCCTGGCGGGTCGGCGTGAGGCTGTCGTAGGCAGTCTCCAGCACGTGATGCTGCCGCTGCACCAGATCGCCGCTTACATCCAGCCGCTTAGCGGCGGCGATGTCGCCGGGTTGCTGGAAATCGCCCACGATCAAACCGGCCAGCAGGCGCAGGCTGAGCGGATGAAAGCCATAAGGTTCGCACGCAGTCTCGATCTCGGTGTGCGTGCCGCGGATGCCCTGGCTGCGGAAGAACTCCACGGCGTCGGCGGGCTGCATCTGCTCGAGTTCCTCCTCGCGGCAGCCTTGCAGGAAGCCGCCGCCCTTGGCCTCTAGCACGCGCGGACACAGCCGGGTATTGAGTAGAACCCTAGCGCGGAGGTTTGGAAGCACAGCAAGGTGGCGGAGAAAATCTTCGGCGAGCGATGAAAGACAGTCGCGGTCGTTGACTTCCGATTTCGTGATGTCGTCACCGCGATAGGCCGCGTCCAAACCGCCGAATGCACGGAGCACGCGCTCGAAACCGTCCAGCACGAGTAGCGTGCCGGGTTGATGGAGCAGTTGCAGGAGAGTCCTGACGGGATCCTTGGCGAAGAGCTTGTCCGGCTTCATCCCCCCGCCGCTGAGGTACTCCAGCGTTTCGGCCAGGAAGTGATCGAAGCTGGCGTCGCCTTCGTAGAAGCTCCACCAGACGACACGCGGCCAGACGGAGGGGGCCACGTCGTGGGTGAGCCAGTGCCAGGCGAGCGCACTTTTGCCGAAGCCGCCCAGCGCGCGCAGGACCAGCAGCGGATGCGCGTCATCCGCGTCCAGCCAACGGGTGAGCATCGCGCGCTCGGCGACGCGCCCTGTGAAGTTGGGCGGCATGGGATATGGATGGGCCAGGAACCATTCGCTGCGCTCCAGTTCCTTCGGCCGCGTCAGCTCCGGCGGCTTGCCCAGCGCGGTAAGGAGCTGACGCCAGGCGAGTTCGAGGTCCGCGCCGTCGCTGAAGTCAATGTGGGTGAGCGCACCAACATACAGCGGCTTCTCACACGGCGTCTTGAGCAGCGGGATGAGGCGGAGGTCGCGGTTGGCCGGGCTGAGGGTCTGGCCCATGATCGCCTCCAACTCGCACCACTCGCTCCCGATGTAGTCTGGCGTGAGGATGAGGAGCGTCTTGGGGCAGTCGCGGACACCCCGTGCCATTTCCTTAATGCTCGGCGCGCCGCGAGTGAAGTCGCGGAAATCAATGAAGGCTCTTAGTCCAGCCTGCTCGATGCGCTCTAGCAATTCGCCGCGTACCCACGCTTTGTCACGGCTGCTGTAGGAGATGAAAACATCGAATTCGGATTTGGCCTGCATGACTGTCAACTCTTCCCTTGGCGAACACCCCGGAGTGAGCGGCGAATTTATTCTGGTAACAGACCCGCTGGGGCCGGCTATCAGGAAATTGGCCGCGTCGGCCCCTTGGTTCCTGATGCACGCCAGCGGCCGCGTGAACCAGGAGTCGGGCCTAAGGCCCGGCACCCCAGGTTAGGCCGTTTTCTGCCACTGGTACTGCATAGCCGGAGCAAATCCAAGGGTCTGCATCACTATTGTGGCAATTGCCAACAGTATAACCAATCCTACTACTATTACAAACGAACGACCAAGACGGTCACTAATTAAACTACTTCCAATTACCGCAGCTGCGGAAATGTACTGGCCCCCCCCCAAAAAAAACCAAACAAGTAATATAGAGTGCTTTATTGGAAAAACACTAGCCAAGCCGAGCACTCAACTGACAGATATTAGGCCGCCCAACTTCAAGCCAAAGAGTGCCCCCGCTTCCAACCAAAGACCTTCAACCGTAACATCAACCAAGTCAGCATGCCGGCTGAAATCAGAAATGCCAGATAACTAAGCGGAATTTGTTCAAACATCTTCTCTGGCGGGAAGAATGCCGATCCTGGTTCAAGCCAAAATCTGGCAAACACCCCCGCATTTTGAAAGAGGTCGAAGCCAACAATAACAATCCAACTTAATAGAGTGATTCCCACGCACCTTCGCATCGAGGGATTTGGAAGTGTTCCGGTATTTTGAGACACGTTATCTTCCGCCTAAAATCCCGGGGTGACCGGCGAATTTAGCCTGACAACGGACCCGCCGGGGGCGGTTATCAGGGAAATTTGTCGAGTCAACTCCGTGGTTCCCGAGGCGTGCCAGGGCCGCAGGGAACGAGGAGTGGCCGGGGACGGCCGGGCAGCCCGGGGGGTTAGGCCCTGCACCGGCTGTTGCACTTCCTTTAGGGCGTCGCTGGTTTTTTGGTCTTTGACCAAGACTCAATGTTACGCACTAGGGCCTCAACTTCAATGCTGCTGAACACCGTAGCTCCTCCTGGTGGGATGATGATTTTCCCGCATCGTCTCGCCCACTTCTTGTCGAGAGCCACATAGTCACAATAGGCTAAACTGACTACGCAGTGTTCGAAATCTAAACCATCACTCGCTTTAAATTGCTCATGAGTGACGATGCACTCCCGCGTCATCTGTTTGTGGATGTACTCTGTCGGAGGAGTACTTGGTACATAGGCATATGATGCATTGTCTATTCTGCGTCGCGATTCGCGATCCGTCTGGTATCGGGAACGAGCGGCGTCAAACATCTCTTTGAGGTCATCTCTGTGTTTTCGATGTAGAGTCTGGTACTTGATGAAGACTGACTGATCGCTCGCCATCACATCAAGGAGCGTAGTCACGTCCAATTGAGACAATCCGTCCCAGTTGGATGCCAAGCAACGCAAGAAGTCTTCGTCAAGCGCAGGGTTCTGCTTCCCAGGTTTCCAATCAGCCTCTCTATCGATGACTGCCCGCGCATCGCTATCTATGAAAACAAAATCTCGTCCGAACGACGCGAGATAGGACCGGATGGAGTTGTATGTCGGTCCGACCCCAAGCCCAAACAGCTCCACTAGGTGCGCCCACGATAAGTAGAGAGTGCCTCCTTTTCCCAGCACACAATCTCGAAGCCCTTGGCCAAGCGCAGGATTCTGTGCCAGATCCGCAATAACACAGTAGTCCAAGTACACAGCTGGAGGTGATAACTGAGGAGTTAATATCAACGGACTCGAATCGCTGGTTCCGATCTTTAACACGGGGGATACCTCGCGGCTCTCCTTTGGCTCGTAAATGTTGCCAGGAGGGGGTTCTTGCTTCCGGGCCTAACGAGTCTGTAGGAAAAGGCCATTTGGCGAGTGAGAACAGGATTCTCGTCGGTCACTAAACCCTTCCCAAGCATGGGATCGTTGATTGTGGGGCATTCTGTGAGGACTTTTTTCCCCGCATATCACCCTAGAATCAGCTTGGGGACTTTTTCTACAGGTTCAACGTCCCGGGGTGACCGGCGAATTTATCCTGATAACGGACTCGCCGGGGCCGGTTATCAGGGAAATTGGCCGAGTCGACTCCGTAGTTCCCGAAGTGTGTCAGCGCCCGAGGGAACCGGAAGTCGGGCCTGAGGCCGGGTACCCCGGGCCCATCACACTTGATACCTAGGCGCTCAGGTACCGATGTCAGAGTGCCTCATTCGTGCATTGATAGAAGCTAAGTTCATTCTGTCGCCCATTCCTCAAATGATGTATTGCTCAGCGGTGTCACAGAGCAGAAACCCTGTCTGCAGAATTCTGCTGCGATTCGCTCACTGTCATTTCGGCAGCAAACTGTGACTGTGGCACGGGGGTTTGAATGCTGAAGCAGCAAGTTTCGTGCTCGGATGTCGGCAAGCGGGAGACTGTAACCATGGATGATTATTTCCTCTGAACGCTGGAGGACTGTTTTCGCTTGCCCCCACAAAAGATCCCAGAAAGATCTCCACTCTTTACCAAAAGAGGTTCTCATGTAAAACCTCTTATTCAAGGCTGGCATAATCAAGGTATTAATTACCCCACCATTAAACTCTGGATCTCTTATGTCGTCATACCCGAGGAACTGAAATTCTTCTGGCCTTATTACTGGCCTGTGGCCTAAGGACATGGACTTAGGAGAGACATAACTGAACCCTCGAGAGCCGCCGAAGAGCGAAACCAGCCAATTTGTACTGCCATGAAGCTTGAGAAGCCTGACAGGAGAACTCGGAGTCAACTCTGGGCAAATGTCGAAGCCATACCCGTTACCGATTTCCCACTTCTCGTGCTTTCTCAACTCCCGCTCGACCGACACATCGTAATTGAAGCTTATTATGCTGTCGCCTGGCTGGACGCGGACCTTGGCAAAGTTCTGATACGCTTCAGCTTTATTCTGCCGGATTTCATCAAAAAAATCGCAGATGGCTCTTTCTAAGCCCGAGCGCAGATCTATGAGTAAGGTTTTTCCTTGTACCATCCTCGAAGCTGGCGAGGCCAACAGACGGGCATCCATGTCAGTAAGCAATTCCTCAAAGTTGTCAAGGCTTCCATAACACTGCTCCGCCTGCCCGATCATCTTCTGGTAATCATGATTAATAGACTTGGAAACTCGAATCCATTTTGCCAACTCAGTGCCCAACTTGGAAGCTAAGGGATAGCCGGCGTGGAATGAAGCGCCCGCACCAAAAATGTAACTCTTCATTTGCTCTCCAAGTTAGAAAGCTAAGACAGAGATCCAAATCACTTCGTCATCTGGCCCCCACTGTACTTTTCAGCGGCATTTGCATCCTTCAGCAGTTTTTCAACACACTTGTTAGCAACACGACTGGAAGCACTCCCAAAACTGAAGCCTCGTTTGTATTCGAAGACCCATATCGTCTCCTCTGATTTGAAATGGACCAATCGTAATACTCCGATCCCAGCGTAACTGGTCCCACCTCCGCCGTATACATTACCGCTCGAATCAGTATTGATTGAGCTGTTATATCTCCGTTCAACACCTGCAACTCCCGTAAGAACCGCATCAGCGGCCTTTGGCGTCTCCACAACAGCGAAGCGACCAGACTTCATCAGACGAACTCTTATTTTTTCTCGGACAAGATCAGATCCTTCTTCTCTCCCCAGGTCGCCAATGTAAATTGTCTTCACTTTGACGAGCTTCGCGTTGTCTTGACCAAATGCAACTCCAATTAGGAAAGAGAACAAGAATGAAATTGCGAGCAAATATCTCATGTCTTCTCCTTGTCTTCGAGGAAGTTGCCTAACGCCCCGGGGTGACCGGCGAATTTATCCTGATAACGGACCCGCAGGGGCCAGTTATTAGGGAAATTGGCCGAGTCGACTCCGTGGTTCCCGAGGCGCGCCAGCAGCCGACGGAACCGGGAATCGGGCAGGATGCCGGAAACCCCAGGTTAAGCATCGCGATTGATCACGCTTAACATCCCTACTTGCCCCAGCTCCGATTCGGAAAGGTGACAGTTACTTTTTTGAATTAGAGAGCTCTCTTTCTGTCACTAGTCGCTCGGTCATCCAAAACTCGTGCTTCCCGTCGTCGGCCTTCATACTTGCTATTCGATAGGCGGTGACCTCGCCCGTCACTGAGTCGAGCACCCAAAGGAAGTTCCCGTACGTGTTGTCTCCGGCAGGCGGTGGCTGGAGCGCAACGAACCGTGCTGTCGTGCGGGTACTGCTCGCTGGCGCTTGGGCCTCAACGACAGTCTGTTTCCAGCCCATGAACGAAATAACCGCCGCCGCGCCTAAGACTCCGAGAAAAATTAGTAGAACGATGCGTCTCGACATTTTTCCTCCTCACTTATTTGTTTGTCGTCTGGGGACTGTAAGCCTGCTTCGAGCTGTCAGGTCGGTGCATTGTGACGGTGGTGGCTTCGCGCTGACCGCAGCAGTGAAAGTTTTTCTTACCGTTCGATCTCGCAAAGCAACGCCTCAGTCACTTTTTGCGCCACCTCCGATTTGAGCTTCCCACCTTTAGCAAAGTGGGCGATGAACCGAACGTATGCGTGAAGCTCATCGAGGGTCGCTGTACCCGGAGGCTCCAGGTTGAAGAGGAAGAACCCTAAATTCGAGCGGTATTGCCGTTCAGCTGTTTGCTTGGCGGAGGCGCATCGAAAGTCAAGTCTCGGGCTTGCGCTACGGTCGATGCCCCCTCCAACCTCAAAGCGAATTGATCCCAGGGCTTACCAGTTGCCGGCATTCGCACTCTCTCTCCTCCCTAGGGACGTCGGCGCCGGTCATTCCGGTTGCTCGCATTCCAGCCAGCGATGCCTAACGCCCCGGGGTGCCCGGCGAATTTATCCTGATAACGGACCCGCCAAGGCCCGTTATCAGGGAAATTGGCCGAGTCGACTCTGTTCGTGCCTGTCCCGGGGCTTCGGAACGGCCACTTATTGGCCGCTGGACCTTTCCTGGGTGCATTTCGGCATGGCAGAACCTGAGACACCGACGAGGAGGTAGGCACCACCTTTCAAAGCCACCGAAAAATAGATTTGCTGCGGCATGCCGACGGGCAGAGATGCTCCTTTGCTGTTCGGGCTGAACTCGATCCCAACCTGCCAGGGGCCCTTCTCCGTTTCGCACTCAGAATCATAAACAAATTGGGTGAAGAAACTGGGATCTTTTTCCGAATGCCAGGATCTTAACCGCTCATGCCACTTATGTAGCCCGACCAGTGCACTAGGCTCCACCCATTTCGCTGCTTCTTCCCAAGGGAGATGGCACCACTCGTCGAGAAACCCCTCGGGCTCGCTTGCGAAGGGCGGCACGCGCGAGATCTGATCACCGGCCACCCGATAGGCCACGGTATGTTTTCGAACCAGGATATCGGTATCGAGTTCCTGGCCGCCGTCGAAAACGATCTGGAAGCTTTCCGGTTGGATGCTAATGGTGGGATAGTCTTCATTGTCGAGATAAATGGTTTCTTCTCTCTGGAGCAGGGTCTTTGACTGAGGTTGAGTCTCCCCTACCCGAAAGACGCGGTAGCGAAGACGCTGCCAGGCTGAGGTGCACCAGGGAGTGACGTTGGCTGTGACAATGAAAAACCGCCCGTCGGCATCCCGCGGGGAGACGGCATACCGGAAGTCCCCCTGTGCATCGCTGATGTCTTTGTAACCGTTCACCTCCTGGTCCGCGGCAAGCTGCCATTCCCCAGCCACGTTTCGAAAGAGGTAAAGGGATGTGTCGCCCCCGCACATAACCCAGAGGGTTGTTGTAGCTTCGAGCAAGTCAGGGTAACCGGCAGGTTGGGCAAGATCAATGCCGACGATTTTCCCATATGAATATGTGCAGTCTTTACCTGATTCTGGGTTCTCCACAAGCGCAAGGTTCCGCTGCAAGATCGAGAGAACCCGCGCCGACACTTCACTGGGCGCTTTCCAGGGGGCGGCTTTGTCATTCAATGTGGCCCGAATCAAATCCCGGAGTCCATGTTTCAATTCCGTCATTAGCGGTCTAACCAAAGCGGGGATACCAGGGTCTCCTTCTTCGACTTTTATATTCCGCATCTTATTGAGGGTATGTCGGAGGCTGGTAAGGAGGTCACTTTGACCTACGCCCCGCGAAGGTTGGAGGGGAACAGAGCTGGATTGTTGGCGACCGTCCGCTTTCGCTGCGGTTGCGGCGAAAGCAAACGCGAGAAAAACAGCCACTTTCAGTTTATAGTTCTTGCCTGGTTTCATTCAGACTCTGATTGAGGTGTTCCTATTTGGGGGGGGACACGAACCATTGATTATCATGCACTCTTACCCTAACAATTTGATAAAACCCAGGCTTTCGGGCACTCTTGATCAATATTATCTCCCAAAGCAAAATGCTATGCCTGCCCCGGATGAAAGTCAACCGCCCCGACTCTTGAGGAGTTCTGGGTGGCGCAGACATGCGTCCTCGGCATGTCTGCGGTGAAAATTCTAGTTGGAGGTTTGGTCATCTAGACGACGGAACCTTGTCAATGGACAAGCTCTGGTGAGGCAACATCGCGCACAAACAAAGATTATGCTCATGTCTGCCACCCAGCAGGTGACGACCCCTAGTAGCACCCTTCCAGGGTGCGAATGCTTGTCGAACGCCGGAACCGGTGGTGTCGCTCCGCTCAACCACCGGCTAATGGCTCAAACCCCTCCAGGGTGCGGATGTCTGTCGAACGCCGGAACCGGTGGTGTCGTTGTGCTCAACCACCGGCTAATGGCTGTGACCTCTCCGAGGTGACCAGATCGATCTGCATAGGATCATCTTGTTCCAGGGACGGCGCTCGTTACAAACACTCGCTCTGCCCTGGGCTGAGCTATTCCGGCCTTTCAGGCCAGGGTTTCGATGCTTCCCCTCTGTACGTCACTCTTGATGGTACCTCCCGCGCGGAGCCGGCGAATTGACTTCGAGAGTCAAGAAGAGTACCGTTGAGACGATAAGGTACCGAGGGGGTGATGTCGATGTTAACTCGGCGAGAAATGTTGAAGGCAGCAGTCCGTTGGGTTCCATGTTTGGGGGGATGTGCTCTTGCCTCCCGGCTGCCATTCGGTGCTTTTACTTGGAATGAAGACTCCCCTTCTCTATTCGCTCTGGATAAAACTTCCGACCTCCTGAAGGATGCCCCGGAAGCCCGATACTGGATCTCAGCCGGCAAGGCGGCAGGCGATTGTCTCGGTTGCCATACCCCCAAAGACAATATTCAGCGAACCCCACGAGTTGACCATCTGAATAACGTGAAATGCCTGCTTTGTGCCCAGGGTTGTCTTCTACGCCCGGGTGAGCGTGGCAAGTGTCGGGCCCGTCTCAATGTCAATGGTTCGTTGCGTAGCCTGGTCTATGGCCATCCGGTGACAATCCATATCGATCCCATTGAGAAAAAGCCTTTTTATCATTTCCTTCCCGGATCGGCTGCTTATTCTCTGGCGACAGCGGGATGTCCCTTGCGCTGCCGGTTTTGTCAGAACTGGGAGATCTCCCAGGCCCGACCCGAAGACTACGCCGGCTCGTTTGTTCCTCCTTCCGAAATTGTGCAGTCGGCCGCCTCGCGAAGCGCACCAGTGGTCGCGTTTACCTACAATGAACCTACCGTCTTCACTGAGTATCTGACCGACATTGCCCGGATCGCCCGCAAGCAGAAACTGCGTTGCGCGATGATCAGTTGCGGGTTCATGACCGAAGCCCCCTTAACCGAGATTTGCGATACTCTTGACGCCATAAAGATCGACCTGAAAGGGTTTGACGAAGGGTTCTACCATAATGTCAGCGGTGCTGAACTGAAACCCGTGCTTCGCAGCATTAAACAGGTTGCCAAAAGTGGAGTCCATCTGGAAATCGTCAACCTGGTTGTCCCGACCCTCAATGATTCTGAGAAAATGCTTCAGAATCTCGCGGACTGGGTCATGGGGGAATTGGGGCCCGATGTGCCGATTCATTTCACCCGTTTTCATCCCGATTATCAGTTGATAAATCTGCCACCGACCCCAATCGCCGTCCTGGAGCGAGCCCGCGCCATTGCCATGGACAAAGGCATCCATTTCCCGTTTGTCGGGAACGTCCCCAATCACCCCGGCAACCACACATATTGCCCGAAGTGCGGCAAAGTGGTTGTTAAACGATCGGGCTTCTTTATCGAAGAGCTGAATCTGAAGAATGGCGCGTGTCGATTCTGTGGGACCCGGATTGCCGGAGTCTGGGCCTGAGGAAAAGGTAAGAGCAGAGGCCCAAAGTGCTCAGAATTGAGGGGCGACGCATGCCCGCCTGCAGATCAAGACACGACGGGACATGCAAGTTTCCAGCTTCGGTTCCGTCTTTCATACTGCAATTAGTGAATCATCAGGGCATGACTCCCAAAGCAATTCTCCGAGGACATTTCCATGAGCAAAACGTCATCATGCTTGGTCTTCATAATTGTTCTCTCGCTGGCCTGTGGTAGCCCCTCGCATTCCGACGGGAAGACCGAAGTCGGAGTACGGCCACCAGCCGTTGCAGGCCAGTTTTATCCTGATAACGCTGTCCGATTGAAGCTGGCCATCCAAAAGTACCTGGAGGACGCTGTCCCGGCCAGGGGGGAGCATCCCATGGCAATCGTTGTTCCCCACGCCGGCTACATATACTCCGGACAAATCTGTGCGGATGCTTTCCGGCAGGTTGTTGACCAGCGCGTGGACTTGGTCGTGATTCTGGGAACCAACCACACGACAGCGGGATTCGATCGAATCTCAGTTTATCCAGGTGGCGCGTTCCAGACCCCTCTAGCCACCACTCGGGTAGACGAAACCGTTGCCAAGAATCTGCTGCAGACAGACAAGGACTGCGTGCCCAATCAGGAAGTGCATGCCAAGGAGCATTCAGTCGAGGTCCAGCTTCCCTTTGTTCAGGTGCTGTTTCCTTCGGCCTTGATTGTCCCCGTGGTCGTCGGCGAGCCGGATGTTTCCATGTGTAACCGCTTTGGCCAGATCCTGGCAACCGCCTTGAAAGGGCGGAACGCCCTGATCGTCGCCAGTTCCGATCTTTCACATTACCCACCCTTTGAGGATGCGGTGACTGTGGACCGTCAGACCCTGGGCGCCATTGCCCGGCTGGATCTCAAAGAATTGAGTCTTCAAATCCAAACCAGTATGCGGGGAAAGTACCGGAACCTTGCGACCTGCGCCTGCGGAGAAGCCCCAGTGATGGTAGCCATGGCCGCCGCCAAGGCTATGGGAGCTACCCGAGGCGTCGTCGTCAGCTATGCTAATTCCGGAGATGTGGCAGTAGGTGATCGTTCCCGCGTGGTAGGGTATGGCGCTGTTTTGTTTACCACCGGTGACCAGCCTGCGGACCTTAAGGGATTAGACAGACCCAAGCCCACCTCCGCAGAACAACCGCTCTTGCCTGGCGATAAGAAAGCCCTCCTGGTCTTTGCACGAGAAACCCTCAACCGCTACTTTCTGACAGAGACAGTCCCAATGGCTCGAAATATGTCTCCCCGTCTCCAGGTCCCGCAAGGAGCTTTCGTAACGCTGAAGAAACGCGGGGAATTGCGCGGATGCATCGGCAATATGGCAGCGATGGCCCCGCTGGGGCAGACTGTCGGAGCCATGGCCATGCATGCTGCCTTTAGCGATTCCCGCTTCAACCCCTTGACGGCCAGTGAACTGAAGGACATTGAAATAGAAATCTCGGTTCTCACCCCGATGAAGCCTGTTCCGAGCCCCAACGACATTGTGGTGGGCAGAGATGGAGTGGTACTCCAGAAGAGCGGAAAATCCGGAGTCTTCCTCCCACAGGTTGCAACCGAACAGAGCTGGAATCGCAATGAACTCCTGGATAATCTTTGCGTGAAAGCAGGTCTCCCCACAGGAAGCTGGAAGAAAGACGCTCAGCTGTTTGCCTTCCAGGCTGAAGTCTTCAAGGAATCGTCATTCAGGTAAGCCCGTTTCAAGCATGGCACTTGCTGTCCCCTAACGCTTGTCCTTGCACAGCGCGAACGAAGCCTTGATCCTGGCGCATCAACCTGTAGTATCTCAAATCAACAACTCATTCCCGCCTTGGTTCTGCGGATGAATATCCAATCCTGCTTGAGCGAAAGTTGACTGCACCCTCTGGAACCTACTAAATTTAGGAAGAGCCAATGCAACCGGCCCCAGGATTCTCATGACCTCCTCAGCACAACGATTCAATCTCCAACCTGCACTTTTCATGTTGGGATTGATTTCCATCCTCGGACAGGTGACCCTTTTGCGTGAACTCGCTGTTGCCTTTTATGGGGTGGAGCTGATTTACCTGCTGGCCCTGGGCGTTTGGCTTCTATGGACTGGTGCAGGGGCGCTCGTGAGAGGCCGCGGTAATCCTTCTCTTCTTCAGACTGGTACGTTCTTTCTTATTTTTGCAGCCTTGCTTCCTGCCACCATTGCCTCCATTCGCTCTCTCCGCCTGTGGCTGGCACCCGCGCCCGGCGCTTACCTTCCCTTCACGGCTCAACTGCTGGCGATATCCCTGTCGCTGTTTCCCGTCGGTCTCTTGTTGGGGCTGCTTTTTCAGTGGTGTGCGAGAGGCTACCTGGCCAGTCGCGGAACCCTGGCCTCCGCTTATGCCATCGAGAGTGCCGGGGGGATGGCCGGAGGGATGCTCTCAACTTTATGCTTGAAGGCGGGGATTCAGAATCTCACCATCGCTCTGATCTGTTCGTTCTTGTCTTTTATTGCCGCAAGCATTCTGATCCGGAAGACTCGAAACCGCTGGATTGAGCTGGGCATGCCCCTTGCGGCCCTAATTCTACTGGCCGCCTTAGGGATGGCGCCCCGGCTTGACCGATTTATGACCTCATGGAATCATCCGAACCTGCTCGTCACTCGAGACTCCCCGTACAGCCGTGTGACACTGTCGCAACTGGCCGGGCAGATTTCAGTATTTGAGAATGACGCTCTAGCCTTTGATACTGAGGGCACACAGGCCGAGGAATTTGTGTACCTGGCTGCACTCCAGCATCCAGCCCCCAAAGAGGTGTTGATCCTTGGAGGCGGCATTGAAGGATTGGTCAGGAAAGCGCTCGAGCAAGCTCCGCAGCGGGTGGATTATGTTGAACTCAATCCAGTCATCCCCCGTTTGATTCTGCCTCTTCTCCCCTCCGCTCTGAAAGGGGATTTCCAGGACCCACGGGTGACGGTGACTATCACTGACCCTCGAACCTACCTCGGGGGCAATCAAAACTACGATTTGATTCTCGTAGGGATGCCCGAGCCCATGTCCGGCCAAGCCAATCGGTTCTATACCCGTGAATTCTTCCAACAATGCGCAGATCGGCTGAAGCCTGGCGGAGTGCTGGCTTTCCGGCTGAGGACGTCCGAGAATTTCTGGACACCGCCTGTGCGCCTCCGTATGGCCAGCATTTATCGAGCGTTGAAAGGGGCATATCGGAGTATCGCTGTTCTGCCTGGAACGGTTAATATTCTGGCAGGGAGCAATTCCGAGTTGCCCAGCGATCCGTCCGAACTGGGCCGCCGATTCGTCAGCCGGAATCTCACGGCTGACCTGGTCTCCCCTGCGTATATTCGTTACCTTTATACCAATGATCGGTTTCTCGAGATCCAGAGTACTCTGGAATCGACAGTCGCCCCGGTCAATACGGATTCACACCCTATCTGTTATCAATATACTTTGTTGATCTGGTTGTCGAAATTCTTCCCTCATTTAGCGGTTTTGAATGTCTCCTCGTTTTCAGCGTTCTTCGAGACGGGCAAGGCCCTCTGGCATCCGGCTTGGCTGGGGATTCCCCTGCTCTTCTGGATCGGCCGTCGGTGGAGCCTTTGTCGTTCTTCCCTCCTGACAGGAGTTGCCGGTTTTGTTGGAATGGTCCTGGAGACAGTGCTACTCCTGCGCTTTCAGGCCAGGAATGGCGCCTTATTTGAAGACCTTGGGTTCTTGCTGATGGCATTCATGGCTGGACTCGCAGTCGGCGCAGCCACCCTAAGTCGACTATCAGTCACTCGTTCTGGTTCGGTTCGGTTCCAGCGATTGGCTGGCGCAACGCTCTTTGCCGTCTTTATCCTTCAGAGCCTCTGGCTTGGGAAGGGGAGTCCAGTGGGAACAGGCGGCTTATTGGGTGTGGCTGCAATGCTATTCTTGACCGGAGTCCTTGTCTCGGGCATATTCGCGGTCGCCAGTTATCAAAATCCATCTCGCCGATCACTACCGACCGGGCACATCATCGGACCCCTTTATGCAGCCGATCTGGCCGGTGGGAGTCTTGGATCTCTAGTGAGCAGCCTGTTGTTAATTCCCTTTGCAGGACTGGCCGAAACGGCTGGTTTGATGGTTCCCCTGTTGCTTTCCGCGCTTGTACTTTTATGAGAATGCGAGTTTTGGTAGCCA
>JBGOTQ010000028.1:0-35480 GCA_041476565.1 Terriglobia bacterium
AAATTGCTTATGTCGATCACCAGATTGGGAGACTGGTCTCGTTTCTAAATAACAAGAAGCTTTACGAGAACACATTGATTGTATTGACCGGCGACCATGGAGAGAGTTTTGGAGAACATCAGGAATTTAAACACGGTTATTATATTTACGATACGACCCTGCTAGTGCCGCTGATCATCAAACCGGCCAAGAATACCTTCAGGAACGTCGTGATCTCGCAGCAGGTTAGATTGGTGGACATCGCGCCCACTATCCTCCAGTTGCTCGAGTTGCCCAAAGGAAATGATATACAAGGAGTAGGATTGTTGGGCCTCCTGTTAGGGAAGCAAAAGGAATTGGGACTGGAAGCCTACAGCGAGAGTTTTTATCCTGCTCAGTTTGGCGGGAACTCTCTTCGAAGCTTACGCCGGCCTAATGCCAAATTTATCGATGCTCCCAGGCCAGAGCTTTATGACCTGGAAAAGGATCCGGGAGAGTTAAGAAACGAGTACGGTCAAAATCGAGCTCTTGCCAATCAATTGAAGAGCAGACTCGTAGAAATGTCTAATTCCTATAGCGATAAAGGACCCGAAAAAAACTCCCAGCTGACCTTGAGCACCGAAGAACTGGAAAAGCTCGGTGCTCTGGGCTATGTCGGTGGGCCTATGCGAGCCAATCCGTCCCAGTCTGGGTCGCCTGTCCTACCCGATCCCAAGGACAAGCTGGAAATATTCAATTTGATGACCCAGGCGGGCCAGTATGCCACCAACAAAAAATATGCATTGGCGGTGCAACAACTGCAAAGAGTGATTGAACTCGATCCCGGTCTGCCGACAGCCTACCTTATGCTTGGGCGGAATCATTTCAGACTGGAGCAGTATGATTCAGCCTACCGTGCCTTCCAACAACTTCTGAAGTTTACCCCGCAAAACACGGAAGCAAATTTTTATGTGGCCGCCTGTGAATTTTATCTGAACAAACTAGACAGTGCGGAGGCCGGCTTCAAGAGGATCTTGTCCCAGAATCCTAATTATACCGAGGCTCACAAGTATCTCGGGACGCTCTACCACGCCCGAGGTCAGTCTCAGCAAGCACTCCAAGAGTTTCAAAAAGTTCTAGAGCTTTCACCTGAGGATGAAGAAGCTCATTTCAGAGTGGGCTTCCTGCTGGCACGGCAATCCAGGTTTTCGGAAGCTATTACACAATTTAAAAAAGTTATTGAGATCAATTCTTCCAATGCCGGGGCCCATCACGACCTCGGCTTGATTTATTTGCGAACCAACCAGAATGATCTTGCCCAAGAAGAAATGGCTCAGGCATGCAAACTCGATCCGAAATTTTGCGCCAGGAATTAGCCAATTTCTGTTGTGAACCGCTGGTCAGGAGAAAGATGAAGATCGAGGAAATCAGAAATCTCAAATGGTGTCTTTGGTTTCTCCCGGTTGTCATCCTGCTCGGATGCCAGAGTATTCAAAAGGAAAGTTCTCAGGCAATTAGAAGGCTTCCGGCCTGGCGACCGCTCAATATACTGATAGTAACCATCGATACTTTGCGAGCCGACCACCTGGGCTGTTATGGCTATTCCAAAATTGAAACTCCTAACCTGGATCGACTAGCGAGGAGCGGAGTGTTGTTTGAAAATGCATTTTCGCAAGTCCCAATCACCCCGCCTTCCCATGCCAGTATCTTCACTGGGACTTATCCGATGGTTCATCAGGTTCGTAGTCTGGGAGGGTTCAGCCTCGATTCATCTCACCCCACTATAGCTACCATCCTCCAACAGAAGGGGTGGCAAACAGCCGCTTTTGTTGGTTCTACAGCCGTAGCAAGAGCCACGGGATTAAACCAAGGGTTCCAAACTTATGATGACAGGATGACCGAACCCGGGATGAATGGCAATCCCTCCCAACGACGGGCGGGACGCGTGGTGGACCGGGCTCTCGAATGGCTAGGGCAGCAGTCCGGTCAGACTCCTTTCTTTCTTTGGGTCCACGTTTTTGACCCTCACACCCCGTATGATCCACCGTCTCCTTTCAAGGAAAAGTACACTGATCACCTTTACGATGGTGAAATTGCTTACACCGACAGGGAATTGGGAAGGCTCTTCGAAGCTGTGGAACAAAAGGCTCCTCCAGACCAGACTGTTCTTGTAGTCCTCTCAGACCATGGGGAAAGCCTGGCTGAGCATGGCGAATACTCCCATGGAGTCTTTATCTACGACTCGACTTTACGTATTCCCTGGATCATGACTGGCCCCGGAATTAGGACTGGGCAGCGGATTAAAGAGCAAGCCAGAACTATCGATCTGCTTCCCACTTTGATGGATTTAATGGGTGGTGAAACACCTGCCCAGTGTCAGGGGGTGAGCCTGGTCCCTGCCTTTTCGGGCGGGCGCATCAGAACGACGTACTCCTATGCTGAAAGCCTCCTCCCCAAGATTGACATGGGATGGACGGAACTGCGAGGGATGAGGACCGATAAGTGGAAATACATCCGAGCGCCTCGATCTGAACTTTATGATCTGGAAAGTGATCCCAAGGAAACCATCAATGTTATTCAGCGGTATCCTGCGGAGGCAGAAAAGCTCGAATTTCAGTTGAGAGAGCTTACCGCTACCGGCACGGGGGAGCCTGCTGAACGGGTTCATTCGAAGCCCATCAGTGAAGAAACTGAAGAGCAGTTGCGATCCCTGGGTTATGTTTGGTCCTGGGCCCCTCTAAAGCTGGAACTCACAGGACAAGGGATCGACCCAAAGGATCGGGTGCACGTCCTTAAACTCTTGGAAGAGGCAACAAACAACCCAAAGAGAATTCCCGCAACTCAGCGAATTCAACTGTTACAACAGGCATTCGAAGAGGATCCCACCAATAGCATGGTAGTCTTTCTCCTGGGCGAAGGGTTTGAAACAAGCCACAAAGATAGCGAGGCCTTGATGCTCTACCAGAAGGCCACCCAGCAAGGGATCTCAGGCATGAACAAAATCTATGTCCGAATGGCTAAGATTTATGGGCGCCATGGTAACGTTGATGCCGCCATCTCCGCCTTTGAGAAAGCTGTTGAAATGAATTCGTCCGACCTGGACACTCAAAACAAACTGGCAGTGGCTTATTTGATGAGCGGACGAATTGACCAAGCCGAGAGAACTCTGAAAGCTATACTTGCACTTAACGAAGCCGATGCACAGGCGCACAACAGCCTGGGATGGATTGCTCTAAAGAAACACAATTCGGAAACGGCTCTTCAGGAGTTCGACCGCGCGCTCCGCTTGAATCCGGATTTGATGGAGGCATATATCAATTTAGGGATGCTCTACAAGGAAAGAGGAGATTACGCTCGGGCCCGGACTTGCTTTGAATCCTTCTTAGCTAAAGCCTCTGGAACTGCGTATAAGGACTCCATTCCGAAAATACAAAGGGAGTTGGCATTGGTCATGCAAGAACAAATGCAGAGGACTCATCCCAAACTCAAGAGATAGAAATTGAATTCTTCTCCTTCGCCGTCCTTCGCTAGAATGGTTCTTTTATGAAGATCCGAGTCTTGGTAGCCACGCTGACCGCGTTGTTTGCGGGAGGCGTGGGTTTTTGGATCCGCGAAGAAACCTACTACCCCTACCATTTTCATTGGTGGTGGCGAACCAAATGGACGCACCTATAGAATTTGTGCGTATGCTCGGGTTTTTTGCGATGAAGAGGAAAGCCAAATCCATGGCACAGGTCCCCAACCATTCAGGGATGTGTGACTTTGAATGGAGATTCATCCCTGCTTCCAAGATTCATAGCCGCGAGCCTCGAACAGAAAGGTCCGCGCTAACAGCTCATGCCACGATTCTTGATTATTCCCACCGTCTCTTCTTGAAGATCTTTGTTCTCGCATTGTTTGTGATCTGCGGGCATGCCTCCTTGGAGGCAGACGATTCCCGCTGGTTGGTTATGCCGGATGTTAATGCCCTGGAGGATTACCATGTCACGCCCAACTCCACCGCTTTAGCTAAGACGCTCACGGATGCCGCCGAGTACGTGCTGCGCTGGAGATTGCCCCAAGATGCCAACAGTTGGCAGGAACGACGCTGTCAGGTTGACTTGGCGTTGCGAAAGGCCATTGGCCTGGAGAGATTGCCGGAGCGCAGCCCCCTCAATGCCCATGTTGTGCATAGATACGATATGGGAGACTACACTCTTGAGAACATCATTTTTTACAGTCGCCCCGACTCTCCTGTGACTGGGAATCTATACCGCCCTAAAATAGCGGCCGGAGGCAAGCGCCCGGCTGTTCTCTGCCCGCTGGGGCACTCTCTGGACGCAGGCAAAGGGACCACAGAGTACCAGATCCTCTGCATCAAGCTGGCCGAACTAGGGTTTGTGGTCCTGACCTACGATGCCATCGGTCATGGAGAGCGCCTTATATCGGGGAACACGCATCACGAGGCAGGCTTCGCGCTCTTGCCTCTCGGCCAAACCATCGCCGGATGGATGGTTTGGGAGAGCATGCGGGCCATTGATTACTTGCTCACCCTTCCCGAACTAGACCCGGAGCGTATCGGGGTGACGGGCAACTCGGGAGGAGGATTGAACACTCTGTTCACCTCGGCGCTGGATGAACGAGTGCGTGCTGCCGCCATAGCCGGTTACGTTTTCCACTTCAACAACTGGATTAAATATGCAGGATCTCACTGCACCTGTTGTTACTTGCCCGGCTTGTATCGGGCCATGGAGTGGTTTGAAATTGCCGGCTTGATCGCGCCGCGAGCGGTCCTCATGATGCAGGGAGAAAGAGATGCCATCTTTCCCATCAGCGGCGCCCGGCGGGCCGGAAGAAATACCGAGGCCCTTTATTCGCTGCTGGGACATAAAGGGATGGCCCGTTTCGACGAAATCAGTGGTCAGCCGCATGCGTATTCCCGGCCCTACCGTGAAAGGATGTATGGATGGATGCTCTTCCATCTTATGGGCCAAGGAAAAGGCGAACCGATAGACGAAGGAGATATTCAACCTTTGCCGGAGAACGACCCCAGGCTCATCTGCGATAAAGAAAGCACGATCATGGCCAAGGTTCCCTCCGTGGTCGACCTGGCGCGAAACCAGGCTCAACAGGTGGTTGCCGCCCTTCCACCTGAAGGCTCTTCAGAAGTGCGTCACGCCACACAGTGCCTGATAAGCGAGCTGACGGCCCCCCCAAATAGGGAACCCGATAATCTGACTCCCCTCTCCTTCGAGAAAAGCACCATCCCCGCCGGCATACTGGAAAAAGTGTTCTTCTTGAGTGAGGATGGCCAGCCTGTGCCGGGGTTGCTCTGGTTGCCGGGTGACCGGCCCGCTCCTCATCGCACCGTAATTATAGTGGACAACCGTGGCAAGACAACCGTAGCCGAATCCGGAATCGTCGAGCCTTTAATGGAAAGAGGGTTTGCGGTTCTTTCAGTAGACTTGAGGGGAAGAGGAGAGACGCTAGGCAAGAGTGGTACTCGAGAAGATAACAATTTCCATTTTGCGGTGCATTCCGTCATGTGGGGGCGACCGGCCGTGGGGCGGCGTGCTTTTGATCTGAAACGGACCGTAGACTTCGTCCAGCGCCGCGAAGACCTGTCCTCGGAGGATCTGACTGTGGTTGGCTTCGGTGACGAGGCTTTGACAGCGCTAGTGGCAACGGCAGATGATCGTCGGATCAAGCAGTTGGCCTGTGCCGGTTATCAGAGCAGCTTCGTCTCGCAACTTGCTCCTGCAAAAGTGTCTTCGCGAACCGAGCTTGTTCGAGTCTGGAACTCCAGTGCCATGAAGTGGGGGAGACTGGACAATGGGAACTTCCAGTTAGATTTGGGCTCGGTTGTCCCTTCCCTCCTGCTTATCGCCGATATCCCGGACATTGCCTCGCTGATTTACCCAAGGAGGCTCCTCTATTGTCAGGAAAGGGACGCTAACCTGCCTGATTCCCAATTAAGCCAAGCCCGATTCAAACGAGTGCTCAGGGCCGTCAATCACATCGGTACAGACTGGGCATGGTATTATCCAACCAGAGAATTCAGCGCCGAGCTCTTGCTCCGTTGGCTGACAAAGAAAAGTCAGTAGAGCGGCCAAAGATGCTTGTAGCCCAATAAATCACATTTTCCTAGGCGCTGGTTATTTTGAATAAGGTCATATGACATACTCCTCGAGGTGCTCTTCATGAACTCAAATTGCTTGGTCGTGCTGCTTGGATTGACGGGATGGCTGGCCGCTTCTGGAACTACTCTGTGTGCCCAGGATGAAAAGCCTGCTAAGGATGCCAAGGTCTGGGTCATCGATGACACGGACAAGGTTCATCCGGTCAGTGGCAATCTTCTATCCGAAGGGTTGGAGACTTACGACGGGCACCATCCCAGCCCAGCGCAGTATCGTCTGCACAATAACGTCTGGGATGCGGGCACCAGTACTGTGAAGCTGTTTGCGGGCCGCAATGAGTTTGTCGCCTTTCAGGTGGTGCTGGAGAAAGGGCGGGACGATTTGCATAAAGTCTTTGTGAATGCCACTGACCTGCTAGGTTCCCGCGAAAGGATCAGCGCTGACAGTCATATCCGCCTGTTTAAGCAACTCTACCTACAGTTGGATGGAGTTTGGTATCCGGATGCTCTGCTCCCCTTTGATATCGCTGGCGCGACTCCGTTGGAGCTTCCTGACTATTCGGGTCCGTTGCGTGAACAAAAAGTTCAATCGGTGTGGGTGGATATATATGTTCCGCATAACCTGCCCCCAGACACCTACAGCGGGCAGATCATGGTGCTGCACCGCAACACCAACAAACAAGCCATTCTCCGTGTGGAGTTGGAGGTCGGCAATTTCACGCTTCCCGATGAACAAAACCTGGATATCGACCTCATGAACTACGGCTTCCTCAATATTGAGCGGGGCTGGCCTGACATGATCCTCGATGGACCCAGGCACCGCGCCATTGAGCGTGAATTCTTCCGCATGGCGCATGCCCACCGTTTGACCTTCTCTATAGTGCCCTACAACCATGATGGGAGTATTCCTGCAGGATTGAAGCCGGAATTAGCGGGTGTCAACGAGAACATACGCATCCCGGACTGGCGTTCCTGGGATGCGCGCTTTGGCCCGCTATTGTCCGGTGAGGCTTTTGCCGATTTGCCTCGCGGAAAGCAGCCACTGGCGCATTTTTTCCTCCCCTACAACTTGATGTGGCCTTCAGACATTCGCAACTGGGAAAAGCCGGCATATCGTACCGAGCATCTCCGCGTCAGCGAAGCCTTCCGTAAGCATCTGGCCGAGAAAGGCTGGACCCGGACACAATACCAGATTTATTACAATCACAAGGAGCACTATAATTTTTTTCCCTGGAACCTGGATGAACCTACTCGCGAAGAAGATCTGGGAGCCTTAAGTTATCTGGGAAAAATTCTGCAAGAGTCGTTTCCGAAGGATAATCCGGTCAAGGTAGTCTATCGGCTCGATATCGGCCACTTCCATTGCGAGAACGATCCCACTTGCACTAATCCTCGTCAAACTAGCGCACGGGTCGTTCAGCTCCTGGATCCATACGTCGGTTTGTGGAACATTGGTTCTCTGCATTATTGGGCCAACCTCCCGGAGGTCCGCAAGCTCAAGGCACAAGGCAATACCCTTTACTTTTACAACGGGACTCCTCGAGTCGATGAACCCCTGGTGAAATCCGTCACCTGGGGCTGGCTCGGCTACAAATACGAAGCGGATGGAATCTGCTTCTGGGATGCGACCGACTGGGGAGATTGGGACAATGATGCGGCACCGGTTGACCCGTATACCAATGCGGGAGGCCACTATCGGGGTTTTTCAATGATTTTCTATCCCGGAGCAAAATTCGGATACGACGGCCCCATTCCAGCTGTCAGGTTGAAAACCTTACGGCGGGGGTTGCAAGACTTTGAGTACTTGCGGCTCATCGAGCAGAGCGGTCGGAGGTCTCGAGTGGAGCTGATCAAGCTGGCAGAAGAACTCCTGTTGGGGAAGAACGTGGACTACCCCAAACTGCGCCGGACAGTTTACGAAATTCTGACCGCAACCAGGAAATGAGGATGTCCTACGGCTGGCGCAGACATGCGAAGTAGGCATGTCTGTGAAGCAACTAAAACTAAACGCAAAGACGCCAAGACGCAGAGAAGAATTCTGGATTGCTTTTGTGATCTGTCAAATTGTATGTTACATAAGAGTCAAAGCAAATTTCAGAGAATGCCCGTTGCTCATCGGGTGTTTTTGCTCTTCAGTCTATTTCTGAACATGATTCGGCTAAATCACACTCTGAAAGGTTGTGCCATCTTGTTATTGGTGCTTCTAGCCACCCTGGTCCGTGACCCCCTGCTGGCCGGCGACTTCTGGAACGAGAAGGCCTATACCCAGTGGAGCGCCGAAGAGACTCTAAGGATGTTGTCAGACTCCCCTTGGTGTAAGACCTATTTCCTCAAGATGTCCGGGGGAACCTCCAAGACAACGCCAACCTCGGGGAGAGAAGTCGAACTGGGCGAGGCGACCATCAGTCAGCACTCTAATTGTTGCAGGACCTTTGAGACTGTGTCGGCGCCAGTATCGGGTCATCCCAATGGGAACACGTCTTCTGACGCTCCAGGTGCATCGACCCAGGCTCCCGGGTCTAGCGCCGCAGGTAATGTTTTGTCATTCCGGATTCTCTGGATGTCTTCGGTTCGCGTTCGGCAGGCTATGACTCGGGCCCTTCAGTTGCAGGGTGTCGAGCCTGCTGATTCCGTCAAGCGAGCCATCGAACAACCAGCCGAGGAATTCGTGATTGCTGTCACCGGCCCATGGATGACCCCTTTTGACGGAGTTGCGCTTGAACGGTTGAAGGAGAAGGCTTACCTGCGCTCGGTAAAGGCCAACCCCAAAACCCTTCGACCCAGCGGGTATGTCTCCCCGAAAGAACGGCAGGACGGAATGGCGGTCTTGATCTTTCCGCGAATCCTTGACGGGAAGCCGGCCTTCGATCGGTCAGATGCTGAGGTGGAGTTTGGTTTTGAAGACGGATCCTTCAAGCTCCAGGTACGCTTCAAGCTGGACAAAATGTCACTCCGAGGAAACCTTGACCTCTAAATTATAAGGGGTAGAAAGCATGTCGCGAGTCGATTGTCGATCCTCTCGTTTCTGGTTGCTTGCTATTACACTTTTACCCCTTGGGATGATCTTCATTCCTGACGCGTATGGTCAGTCCCCGGCGAGGGCAGTTCTGGAGATCCCTAACATTCCGGGTTATCTTACCCTGAAGTGCGATTTTCACGTCCATACTGTGTTCTCCGACGGTCTGGTGTGGCCGACGGTCAGAATCGAGGAAGCCTGGCGGGATGGACTGGATGTTCTCGCATTGACTGACCATCTGGAGTATCTGCCTCACAAGGAGGAGATCCCGCCTAATCCCAATCGCCCGTATGCCCTGGCGCTCGAGGATGCCCGGATGAAGGGTGTTCTCTTGATACGCGGGGCAGAAATTACCCGAGATATGCCTCCGGGCCATCTGAATGCGATCTTCCTTGAAGATTGTGGTCCGTTGGTCGTCCCGGATTACCGGATAGCAGTCCAGGCCGCCGTCAGTCAGGGGGCGTTCATTTTCTGGAACCATCCTGACTTCCCAGGACCGGCAAAGCAATTCGTCTGGAATGCTGAGGTCGAGAAACTCCGTGCCGAGGGCTCCCTTCGGGGGGTTGAGGTAGCCAATAGCCAGAGCTACTACCCAGAATCCCACCGCTGGTGCTTGGACAAGAAACTCACTATGATTGGGAATTCTGACACCCATTATCCAATCTCAATGGAGTACGATCGCTCAAGGGGTGAGCATCGGCCTATGACTCTCGTCTTTGCCAAGGAAAAGACTCTGAGTTCCATCAAGGAAGCTCTTTTTGCCAGGAGGACAGCTGTCTATTGGAAGGACCAACTCATTGGGGAAGAGCAGTTTCTGAAACCCATTTTCCAGGCCTCTGTCGAGATCCTGGGCCCCAGTAATGAAATGGCTGGCAGCAAAGATGTTTTTGTTCAGATCCGAAACCGTTCTGACTTGCCTTTCGAACTGGAACCCGTCCTCCAGGCGACGGGGACTCTCAAGTACTCCGGCTTATTCCTGCCGCCCAGAAAGGTGGGTATTCTGAGGGTCTCTGGACTGGCCGGCGGCTTATCTGGCATGAGGTACGTGGAGTTGCCTTGCGAAGTGAAGAACTTGCTTGTCGCCCCGAACCAAGGTCTGCGGATCACCTTGAAGGCTGGCCTGAACCAAAGGGTCGATGTTGCCCAGTCAGGAAGGAATTAAGTAATGGGTCCTTACTTACGGAAGAGAGACTCTGTCATGTGGATTTTCTCTAGGCTCCGGGCTAATCTCCTTCGCCCACTTCGTGGGCTGGAGACCATTTTCATCCGCGGTGGCGCACCTATGCAACACATGAAAGACTTTCATGAAAATGCGGGCTTGGGTAGCCACGCTGACCGCGATGTTTGCGGGAAGCGTGGGCTTCTTGGATCCACGAAAAACCCACGGCTCACGTGAAGCGCTCGCCGTGGCTACCCCTGCCATTTTCATGCGTCGTGGTGAACTGAAAAAGGTCATGGCGCACTTTCATGAAAATGCGGTTCTTGGTGGAGGGTCGCGCTCCGTCGCGACCCTTATGGCTCTTACAGAGTGATTCCGAAATTTGATGATAATTTACTTTAGGGGAAGGAGATTTCAGATGCGTCATCAATTGTTTTCCTCCGTGATTATCTTACTGTTGATGAGTTCGGCACTCTGGGGGGCCGATCTTCGAATCGGAATCATAGGCCTGGATACATCCCACGTGATTGCTTTCACCAAGGTCTTGAATGATTCCTCTGATCCTGATCACGTACCGGGAGGCAAAGTGGTCGCGGCCTTCAAGGGTGGAAGTCCTGACGTGCCTGCCAGTGCTACGCGGGTCGACAAATTCACAGCTGAATTGCGCGATCGTTTACAGGTTCGAGTAGTTGAAGACATTGCCTCCTTGTGCAAGCTGGTTGACGCGATCTTACTGGAAAGTGTCGATAGCCGGATTCATCTCAGCCAGGTGAAGGAAGTGTTCCGTGCCCGCAAGCCGGTTTTCATTGACAAACCGCTGACCGCGAGTTACTCCGATGCCCGCGAGATCGCCCGATTGGGCCGGGAGTCAGGAACGCCCTGGTTCAGCAGTTCTTCCCTGCGCTTTGCCGCCGAATATCAGCAGGCGCGTACAGACTCCGCGCTGGGCGCAATCTTGGGCGTGGAATCGTATGGGCCGGCCTCCCTCGAACCGACTAATCCAGGCCTGTTCTGGTACGGCATTCATGCGGTTGAAGGGCTCTACACCATGATGGGACCAGGATGTGAAAGTGTCTCAACGGCTTCCAACAAGGATTTCGACGTTGTGGTAGGAGTCTGGACGGACGGGCGCATGGGAACAGTGCGTGGACTCCGCAAAGGGAAAGAGGACTATGGACTTTTGGTGTTTGGAGAAAAGGCTGTGAAGTGCGTTCCCACGCTGGATGTCTCCTATGTCCCGCTCGTGCAGCAAATCATCCGCTTCTTTCAGACAGGCAAGCCGCCTGTTCCCAATAGCGAAACACTCGAAATCATGGCATTTATGGACGCCGCTGAGCAAAGCCGCTTGCACGGGGGAATACCGGTCAAGCTCGAGAAATAGACTTGGGGATCAGTCCAGATGCACGATTTTGACCGCCTCATCAATCGCCGCGCATCCGACAGCCTGAAATGGGGAACTTATGAAGAGGATGTCCTCCCGATGTGGGTTGCTGACATGGACTTTCCAGCTCCCGATCCTGTGGTCCGATCTCTACGGAACAGGGTGGATCATGAGGTGTATGGATATGGGAAGCGTCCCCAGGCCTTGATCGAGACGATTGCCGCACGTCTGCACCAGCTCTACAATTGGGAAGTCTCCTTCGATGCGATAGCCTTTACACCTGGCGTCGTCCCAGGCTTCAACCTCGCAGTTCGATCGCTGGCCAGTGGCGGAGGAGAACTGCTAATTCAAACTCCCGTATATCCCCCCTTCTTGAAGGCAGCTGGCCACTCGGGACTCCTGACCCAGGTCAATGAACTGAAGCGTTCGGCTCGCGGATTCTATGAGATAGATTTTGACGCTTTCCAGTCTGCCATTGCTCCGAGCACGATATCCTTCCTGTTATGCAACCCACACAATCCTGTGGGACGGGTGTTTCGTTCCGATGAGCTGGCGCGGATGGCAGAAATTTGTCTCCGCAACAAAGTGGCGATCATCTCCGATGAGATTCATTGCGACCTTGTTTTCGAAGGTCATCGTCATACACCCATTGCCTCTCTGGACCCTGAGATTGCGAAACACACCATCACATTGATGGCTCCCAGCAAGACTTTCAACATGGCTGGCCTGGAATGCTCGTTTGCAGTCATTTCCGATCCCGAGTTGCGTCGGAGGTTTGAAAGGTCACGCGCCGGCATGGTTCCTGGCGCGAATCTGTTGGGATATGCCGCGGCACTGGCTGCCTACCGAGAGACGCACTCCTGGCTCGAGGAACTGCTCAGCTACCTCGAATCCAATCGCGACTTGATTCTCGAGTTTGTGGCCAGTCGACTCCACGGAGTCTCAATGCCCAGCCCGGAAGGAACTTTTCTGGCTTGGCTGGACTGCCGTGGGGCAGGCCTTTCTGAAACTCCATCCAGTTTCTTCTTGAAGCACGCCAGAGTGGCTCTGAATGATGGACGGCACTTTGGCCAGGGTGGGGAGGGGTTTGTCAGGCTGAATTTCGGGTGCCCCCGCTCGGTACTCCAGGAAGGTTTAGAGCGGATGGCCAGGGCGATGGAAAGTTTTTCACGGAAAGATCTCTAAAATTCTGTCCCCGTCGTCACAACAGAGCGACATGGATCGAGCTATAAGGGTCGCGACGGAGCGCGACCCTCCACCAACAACCGCATTCTCATGAAAGTGCCACATGATCTTTTCAAGTTCACCATCGCGGATGAAAATGCTGGAGGCCCCCGCTTTGTCGGGGCCACGGTCGCGACAGAGCGCGGCGGCCACCCTCAAGACCCGTATTTTCATGAGAGGTAGACAATCCTGGAGAAACCCAGTCGTCGGAGTGCAGGTTCGAGACTGGAAACATCAGGGCCATTCCTTGTAAACGCGGCCTGTTGAAGGTTTTCACGGTCATGGCGACGCTGCTCTTCAGATCCAGATGTGGGAAATTTCCCTTTAAGAAGAAACTTCACCCGCTTTGCTATGGCCAGCCCTGAGTCAACCCAGGCGACCGGCCAGGGAGCGGCAGCAGTCAATTCAGGTTTCAACAGAGGGAAATGAGTGCAGCCCAAGACCACGGTGTCGAGTTTGCTCCCGTATTCACCTGTAAACAACGGCGCAATAATGCGTCGAATCCTTTCAATGTCGAGTGCCGTTCCGCGCAACTTATCCTCGGCTAATTCGACCAATTCAGAGGACCCGACACGCACCACCGTGCAATCTTGAGCAAACTCATCGATCAGATTCTGGGTGTAAGCTCTTTGCACGGTTCCAGGAGTAGCCAACAGGCCGATCACTCGAGACTTGCTCACTCGGGCAGCCGGCTTAATGGCGGGAACCACTCCGACAACCGGGATGGGAATGTGACACCGAATCTTAGGGAGGGCCACGGTGCTGGCCGTGTTGCAGGCAACCACCAAGACGTCAGGGGCGAACCTTGACATGAGACGGTGGAGAACATCACTGACCCTGGTGATCACCTCCTCTTCTCGTTTCGTTCCATAGGGAAAGGCCTCATTGTCCGAAGCATACACGTAGCGGGCAAACGGCACCAGACGCTGGACTTCCTGATAGATGCTCAGCCCGCCAACACCGGAGTCAAAAACGAGAATGGTGGGATCATTCTTCTGTGTACTCGACATCCCTTTTCAATTCTTGCGAGCTGATCGGATCGTGATTTTGCGCAGCCCTTTAGCATTGTCTTGAAAGGTCAGGACCCCGTGCACACCCACTTTTTCAGCCTTGAGGGCTACCCCATTGACCTCAACAACTACTCGATCCAAGGATAGCATCTCAACTAATAGATGGCGCGCAGGAGTCAGGGAATTGATCTCGTATGTCACGGGGAGCAAAACTGGCCCGCCCTTCTGGCTCGCAGAAAAAAGCACAACCTGGCTGTCCTCCGAACCCTTGAAATGCGCCCCCATCACCTTCAATTGAGCGTCTCGGACTAGTGCAACTTCCCTGGGCTGGCTATCGGCTGCGGCACCAATCTGAAAGGCGTGAAGAAACTGGTCATCACTTGACAGGCGTTGGGGGGCCACTTCAATTCTCCAGTTCCCTGCCTCTCGCGGCGCCACTCCGTTGATCGGCATCTTTAATGGGTAGTTCACGTTCTCAAAGCGGTTGAAGAATTCGTACCCCTCACCCCCCACAGTTGTGAGCGTGTGCAACTCCGGCCATAAGCTGTCTACAACAAGCACGCCATCGTAAGGGAACGTCCTATTCTCCAGTTTGAGCTCCCCCTTCCGTTGAACCCTAACCTGCCTGGCATTCACAAAGGATTGAACGCCTGCTTGAGCGGCGGTCCCATCTACAATCGGGGGGTCCTGGAAATGCAGCAACCAGCGCTTTTCATATTGGGGTTGAGCAGCCGCCACCCGGTCAAACACCACCAGAAGATCAGGCTGCGGAAGATAGAGAAATTGACGATCACAGGCCGTCACCTTGTCTCCGTATGCGACGCCAAGATCGCATCGCACGTATGCATATCCAGCCTGCTCGTCCGCGTCGTAAGCCAGGACCTTGGCAGCGTCCAGACTCTCCTTCTTGTAATGCGCCAGATAGGTCAACCAGTCCGGGTGATGCTGCAAACCGCGCAACACCAGTTGGCCACCATCGTTGCTGTATCCGGCTGGCTCTATTTGCTGGGGATTGTAAACCAGGAGACAGTTGTGGGCCAACGTCCGGCAAGCGTACCCATCCCAGTGTCCATTCGGTTCGTTCAAACTGTCGTAGGCTCCGCTGTCAACCACCAATCCGCCTCGATGGTAAATCAGAAACTGGCCTTTGTCGAAGTGCTGGTGGTCGGTGTAATGGTTGCCTGCCACAATCGTAATCATGGTGCTGTCGGCCCCCCAGCCATTGCGGAAGACTATGCGCTCATCGGTGCCGGCGCCCATGCGAAGGAAGTGAGGATAGGTCTGGTAGGAAGGGTTCTGGGATGCAGCTCTCCCTGAGAAGATGCGCATTCCCCAATCAAAGGCGGGATTCAGCGCTTTGCTTCCATAGGCATCGCAGATTGCGCGGGAAAAGGACCTGAGCCGGGCCGCTTCCCTGGCTGTACCAAGCCCGGCAGCCAGCGCCTCAAGCGTCAAGGGAACTGTAATGGTGGGTAAAGCTCTGCTTGGCGAACAATCCCCAATTCGCTCCAGGGTCAAATCAGGGCGAGTCGAAGCCACCAGGAATTGCCCGGCCTTCGCCAGAAAGTTGCCATAGCGTTTTTCAACCCGGTTAAAGTAATCCATGTCTGTGGCCGAACGGTAGGCCTGAAATAGCATCACCAGATTGCGCAACGTTTCGTGAAAGGTGTAGTGACTCCCTTCCGCCCAGGCCCCGTCGCGGGCTTGCCAGGTATCCAGGATCTTGCCCTGCCCTTCGATCCATTCTTTCGTGAGCGCCAGATACTCATTGGCTTTGTGGTTATAGGGCTCAGGCTCTCCTTTCAGGACCAGGCCGCAAATACCGAGAGTCCTCAAGGCCATATAGGTGTAGTTATGGTTAATGTCAGGCTCTCCCTGGAGCATGAAGTCGCGGGAAGAGTCGGCCGTTTTGACGAGGTTAGTCATGACCGATAAGCGGTCTGCCTCTGAGAGGCTGCCATAGGCCCAATCGAAGGCAGTTGCCATTTCAGCACCCGCCAAAAAACCTTCGACATCGTGGGTTGCATAAGAGTAGGTGTGGGTTAAAAGGAATCTTCTCACGGCCTCAAGATCGGCAGTCTGGCCGCTCTCCAAGTAGTCAGCTGCCCGCTCTACCATGGCGGACGGACCTTCGTTGCTGATCCCCCTTCTCCAAACGGAGTATTGCGGATCCTCGACCCGCAGTCGTAGTTGCTCAACCGTCAAGCCCTTTCCAATTCGAGCTTTGTCGTTCCGCAGAAATATCCGAGGGTGAAGAGGAGAAACGCTAGGCACGTTCTGACTCGCCGTTGCGGAAGTCCCTTTAGCAGGAACTGCATTTCCAGCAGTACACGCCATGAAAGCCAGGAGAATCGTTGGAATTCGATTCATAGTGCATCAATTATGCGGGGAAAGAGTACTGTAGAGGCAGACCCTGTGGATAAGTCGTTGCTCCCAATCCCGCCTTTTCGGCCAGGCTCAGATAGGGAAGACTCTTGACAGATGCCCCCAGGAGTTTTGCCCCTGCCACCTCGACCATAACCGGGTCGGTGCCAGCCACTACGGTCTTCATCTTGTAGACCCCTGCCAGGCTGCCACCCCCGGGGCCGTTTTGCAGCAGGGCACAAGACGCATCCAATATAGTAAACTTGGGACGTAGCACCCGGTTGATATCCACAATCATCTTATCAAACGACCCATGAAAGCGGCTGCGCTCGCCTCCCACCAGTCCCATCATGTTTTTGAAGCCCATTGTCACCGATGTGATGACGTGTCGCTTTAGAATGGGAACATTGATGAGGACATCGGCCTCCAGGGCTTCACGATAAAAAGTCCATTCCTTCAAGCTGTAACCATTCGCAATCTTCACCGGGACAAACAGATGGTCGTCAACAAAATGGACATCTGCTCCGGCGGCAGAAGCGGCCTTGGCAATTCCGCTTCTCACGTAACAGTTGCTGGGGTTGTCGATGCTTCGGTCAAAGACCATCACGCGTGATGCACCAGCTTCCCCGCACATTTTGACAACTTCAGCTACCAATTCCGGGTTCGTGTTGACCGCCATTTCGGGCGGTCGGTCCCAACTCATGTTTGGCTTGATGACCACTGTCTGGCCGTTCTTGACGATGCTGGACATGCCGCCAAGCAGCTCCACCGCCTTTCTCGCCATTTGGGCCGGCGAGCCGTTTTTAACCAAAGCAAGACTCGTCGTCTCTTGGACAGGAGTCGTGCCTTGTGCTAACCTTGCCAGATAAAGCCCCCCGACGGATAATGATGCGGTTTGGATAAAGCCTCTCCTTTTGATACTCATGAATGCCTCCAACTCAAGAAGGGAATTGGCCAACTCTGCGGTATAAATAACGCTTGCAAGTCCACCGGCGAATTCACAATATTCTAAAGGAATTTACGTTACAAGAACTAATCAGGAAGGAACTTCTGGCCCGGGGGCGTCGGGTGCAATTAAATGTGGCGGACAACGAAAAAGCGGGATCATTGTTTCTCGGCAACCTGGCGACCCCTCATTTGGCCTGAAGGGCCAAGATAGCAGAGCCCAGGCCAGTGGGTGACCGCGGTCACCCGGCACCTGGCGCGGCCGAACGTCGCCCGGGGGCAAGGATTCCCATCCGTCATCATGCTTTCTCTTGCTGGCGTGGAGAATCGTTATCGGTTTCATTGACCCAGGGCGGCGCTCGTTACAAACACTCGCTCTGCCCCGGGTTGGGTTATGCCGGCCTTTCAGGCCAGGCTTTTCGATGCTCTCCCTCTGTACGTCACTTTTGATTGCACCCGTTTGCGCCTCTCGTTGTAGATAGCCGCATACTTGATCGAGAATACAGCTAGGAAATCCTCCGAGTACCGGGCGGTCGCCACCACCCTCTCCAGCGCCTCGACGCCGGACCAGATTCTACGCGGGATTGTGTCCACGCTAGGACTCTTCCTCAAACTTTGATATCGTTTCGGAAATTTCTGCATTTTTCCGCGAGGTGATCATGAACTGGAAACTCTCAACTTTATTGATCTTTGCTCTGCCTCTGTCGCTTGAAGCAGGACAGCCTCAGATTAAACTTTGGGCTGTAGGAGACGGGGAGCGGGTCAATCCCGTCACAGGCAAACTGCTGATCCAGGACCGAACGGATATCCACAGAGACTATCCGAGCGGTGATGCTCGCCAGGGCAATTTGAATTGGGATGCTGCCGCGAGGAGAGTCTCATTGAGAGGCGCCCGCAATGAATTTTTAGCCTTTCAGCTGGTCATTGAGGCCTCGGAACCCGTCGCGGAAGTCGATATGAACTTCACGAGTTTGAGACATACCAGCGGAGCAAGGATCGACGGGAAGTATATCCAGCTCTTCAAGGAATGGTACGTCCCGGTGCGCCGGGCGTCGACAGGTTATGAAGCCTCCTCCTTGGGCCCGGGCTGGTATGCCGATGCGTTACTGCCCAAGCGCAAAGCCAACCTGGCCACAGGCTTTCCATTCTCTATCCCTGACCTTTATAACAATATCCCTGACCAGCGAAACCAGGCGATCTGGATTGACGTCTTCATCCCTTTCGAACGAGACGCCGCTCCACCGGGGCAATACAGCGGCACTGTGGAAGTTGCCTGGAAGGGAGGGCGAGACACAATTCAGGTCATCCTGGAAGTCTGGGACTTTGCCCTTCCCCAGGAGAACCATTTGCCGGGAGACATTTGGAATGGGTCCATGAGGAATATGTCTCCAGAAGAGGAACTGCGTTATTACCAGTTGGCTCAGCAGCATCGTTTCCTGCCTCTGGTTTACGCCTATCGCCCAAAACTTCTGATCAAAGGCGAGGCGGTGGAACTCGACTGGAAGGAATATGACCAGAGGCTTTCTCGCTACCTGGATGGGTCTGCATTCACAGAGAAGTCCGGTTACTGGGGACCGGGCTATGGCGTTCCGCTCCATCATCTGATGCTTCCCTTTGACATTGAAAAAGGTGGAAACCGGGAGCGGGCCTGGCCCATGGCCCTTCCGGAAGCCGGGCGTACCGCTCAGTATGAGGGTGTTTGGCGGGAGGTGGGGCGGCAGGTGCGAGAACATCTGGATTCAAGGCCTGAATGGCGGAAGGTCCAAAAGATTGCATTTCTGGACGGGCTCGACGAATCGTATTCCGATGCCGCCTACGAAAAGATGGTGTACTACGGACGACTCTTACATGAAGCCATGGGTCGGAGATGGTTTAAATACCGAATCGACGGTGGTTATTCCCGCGAAGCCATGGAAAAACTGTATCGAGAAATCGACCTGTGGGTCTGCCACACTGTAGCCTATGATCTGCCGACCGTGCGGCCTTTCCAAGCCAAAGGAGTCGAAGCCTGGTTCTACGGTCCAATGATTTATGAACAACGGAGCAACTCGGGCTGCGGATCTAACACCTTTCTTGACCTGGATTTGAATATCAATCGAGCCATCGGCTGGATGGGTTGGAAATACCAGACCGGCTGGGTAGAGTGGGAATTTGACTGGAATGCCTATGCGGCATGGTATGAGGCCGAGAACTTCAAGGAACCGGAACGAATCTACAGCGGTTCGGGACAGTTGATCTACCGTGGAGCGGTCATGGGGTACGACCAGCCGATTCCCAGCGTCCGGCTGAAGGTCCAACGCCGCGGACTCCAGGATTACGAGTACTTTTGGCTGCTTTCCCAAAGAATGGGAAACCAGCAGGCTGCCGATCAGTTGGTCAACTCCGTAATCTACAAGCAGCCTTTTGGGGAAGCTGCCATGCTCGATACCGAGATCTGGAAGAATAATCCCGAGGAATGGGAGAAGGCCCGTATTTCAGCCGGCAAGCAGATTGCGGCCATGCAGCCGTAAGAAGAGCAGCCTGGAAATCGTTGACGCCCGCGCGTGCCCGAAGATTGGGTGTAATCAAAAGTGACGGACAACGACAAAGCTGGGTCAGTGTTTCTCAGCAACCTGGCGACCCCTACTTGGCCTGAAGGGCCAAGATAGCAGAGCCCATGGCCAGTGATGGCACCGCCTACGGCGGGGCCGAACGTCGCCCTGGGTCAAGGATTCCCATCCGTCATCGTGCTTTTCCCGTGCTGGCGTGGGGAGGCTGCCCACGCCAGCACGGGGAGAATCGTTGTCGGTTTCATTGACCCAGGGCGGCGCTCGTTAAAAACACTCGCTGTGCCCTGGGCTGAGCTATTCTGGCCTTTCAGGCCAGGGTTTCGATGCTCCCCCTTGTCCGCCACTTTTGATTGCATGCCCGGAGATTTACTTTCTTGGGGAAGATGTTGTAGAGTACACAATTTTGGATCACTGTCTTGAAAGGTAAACGCATGTCAAATTCTTACGAATTGATTCCCCGCGCTGTCCCGAAGCTGGAGACAAAGCACCGCAAGATCTGTACCCCCATTCCGGTTCCTGAATCCATCCCGATTCTGGAGAAACTGCGCCGATACGAACCGGAATCGATGAGTGGCCAGCCGTTGGTGGTCTGGGACCGGGCCGAGGGTTTCAACGTATACGACCGCTGGGGAAACAAGTGGATTGACTGGAGTTCAGGAGTTCTCATCACCAATGCGGGACATGGCCGTAAGGAAATCGCGGATGCCATTGTCCGCCAGGCCCAAAAACCTCTGCTCACCAACTATTGCTTTCCAAGCGAGATCCGTGCAGCGCTTGTGGAAAAACTGGTCGAAATGAGCCCGGAGCCTCTCGAGAAAGCCTTCCTCCTGACAACGGGATCTGAAACTATCGAATGCGCCATAAAGCTCGCTCGCACGCATGGGATTCGCCGTCGCGGCCGAGAAAAGGTCACGATTGTCTCGTTCGAACGGGATTTTCATGGACGAACCTTGGGTGCGCAAATGGCGGGAGGGATTCCTTCACTGAAGGATTGGATTGTGAATCTCGATCCGGCCATGGTTCAAGTCCCGTTTCCGGATGGGTTCAGGACCGAGGATGTCAGTTTCGGCCTCTTCGAAAGGTCCCTCGCGAGCCAGAATGTGAAGCCCGAAAATGTGGCTGGTGTTCTGTTGGAGACTTATCAAGGCGGTGGAGCCAGTTTTGCACCCAAAGAATACATTCAGGCCTTGAGGCAGTGGTGTGACCGGCATCAGGCTCTCTTGATATTCGATGAAGTTCAAGCCGGCTTCGGTAGAACAGGCACTTTGTTTGGGTTTGAGCACTATGGTATCGTTCCCGACCTGGCCTGCTTTGGCAAGGGGATCACCAGTTCCCTGCCTCTATCGGCAGTCCTGGGACGAAGAGACGTCATGGACCTGTACCCGCCAGGCTCGATGACCAGCACGCACACGGGAAACCCGATTTGCGTGGCGGCGGCGTTGGCTAGTCTCGAAATTGTTCTGCGGGAAAACCTGGCTGAACGGGCTGCTCGGGTTGGCGCAGTGCTGCAGCGACGCATGGAAAAGATCAAAAGCCGGTTTTCTACCCGTATTGGGGCTCATCACGGCAAGGGACTGGTGGCTGCTTTGCACATGGTCAAGGAGAATAGCCGGGAACCCGATACAGAGTTGGCCTGGAATGCCGTTCGTTGCTCGGTTGAGAGCGGGCTGCTGTTCTTTTCGCCGGTGGGATACGGCGGCGCCAACATTAAGATCAGCCCCCCACTGACGATTACTGAAGAGGCCGTTCTAGAAGGGGCAGACGTATTGGAAGAGGCCATTGCTCGAACCATTGCAGGGGAGGGTAAATTGCAGTGATCGATCCGCATGGCCTAACCGGCTGTAATACCCCTCACCTGGTGATTCGCACTACCCTCTCCCGGAGGGCGAGGGAAGGAGCTTCGGTATGAGACAGAGAGCGAAGGCGAGGACGATTTTCCGGAGGAATTCCCGATGAGTCCTATCGACGTCACGATCATTGGCGGAGGCATGATTACGAACGACCTGCTGCTGCCTTCGATCTATCATTTACAGAGAATTGGCGTGGTCGGCGAAATCCGCGTCTGTGCTCTAAACAGCGCTCCGCTGCGGTCCCTGCGTGACAATCCTGACCTCCAAGACGCCTTTCCCGGTCAGATCTTTCGAGCTTACCCTGATTTTCAGGAACCTCCGGAGAAGCTCTTGCCGGACCTTTACAAGGAAGTCCTCGCTGGCTTACCTCCTCACCAGGCAGCGGTAGTGGCCGTGCCCGACCAATTTCATTACCCGGTCCTGATGCAGGCACTTTCCGCCAACCAGCATGTCCTGTGCGTCAAACCCCTGGTCTTACGGTACAGTCAGACTGAAGAGATTGAAAAGATTGCTTACGAAAAGGGGCTCTTTATAGGCGTAGAGTATCACAAGCGATTTGATCGACGTGCCCTGGTGGCTCGTCGCGATTACCGGCTGGGGCGCTTTGGCGAGTTTGCTATGGGCGATGCCAAGTTGTTGGAACCCTACTATTATCGGTTCTCAAATTTCCAGAACTGGTTTACCGTCGATCAGACCGATCCTTTCGTCTATATCGGCTGCCATTATGTCGATCTGGTTTATTTCATAACTGGATTGAAGCCAACAGAGCTTTCCGTGTGTGGTCGCAAGGGCCGTTTCCCCAATGGCAATGAGGGATACCTGTGGGCGAGTGGCCGAGTCCGTTTTGAAAATGGCGCTTTGTTTTCCGTGAACACCGGATTGGGCTACCCGGATGACGGGGCCGGCAGCAATGACCAGGGACTGGTCATGTATTGCGAAGGCAAAGGGAAGACCGGAATGATCTTCCATGACGACCAGTATCGCGGAGTGGCTCACTGTTACCTGGAGGGGCTCGGACCTGGAGGCTCAGCCTACAACTATGTCAGCCCGGATTTCATGAAGATGGTTCCCTGGGAAGGGAGGGGATACAAACCTGTAGGTTACGGGCCGGATTCTGTCTCTGCCTCGATCAACGCCATTGCTCGAATCGAAGAGCAGACATCGTCTCTGTCAGACGATAATGCTCTGCTTCGTCGCCGTGAGTTAATCCGAGAAGTCGACCGACAAGGTCTGATTGCCACACCAGCCAATAGCTTTATTAACGAACTTGTCGTCGAGGCTGCAAGGCTGTCGATCCTTAGAGATGGGGAGAGGGTGAGGATCGTCTATGGCGACCCCCCCCGCGCAGAACTTGTTAACCCAAAGTCGTGACCCAAACCCCGACGATCAGGGTTCCACCCAATAACACTCCTCAGTCTGGTTCCTTGATGGCCCACTGGATGAGGTTGTGCAAGTTCCTCTTCACAACACATACAGGGCGTCTCCGCTGTTCCATGACCCTCCTGATCCTTCTCCGTGTCCAAGAGCCCGGACAGGCCCAGGGTTCTTTGAGTTCGGAGTGCGCGAGGCGAATCGACGCTCTCGTTGCCGAAGAAATGGAAAGCTCCAAGGTCCCGGGTCTTTCGGTCGGGATCGTGAACCGTGGGCAGATGACTCTCGTAAAGGGCTTTGGTTTTGCCGATCTCGAGAACTCCGTACCTGCTTCCGGGGAGACGGTCTATCGCATCGCATCAATTTCCAAATCGATTACGGCCACCGCAGCCATGAAACTTGTGGAGAAAGGCAGGCTGGACCTCGACGCGCCGATTCAGAAGTACTGTTCGGAATTTCCCGAGAAGCCATGGATCATTACAGTCAGGCATCTGTTGTCGCATCAAAGCGGGATCCGTAACTACAGGAGTTTTGCAGAGACACTCAACACTCGACACTACGCCAGTGTCCGCGAGGCGCTGCAACAATTTGCCGGCGATCCCATCGAGTTTCAACCGGGAACCAGAATGTCCTACAGCAGTTATGGTTACGTCCTCCTTGGCTGTGTCCTGGAGGGAGCGTCAGGCATGGATTATGAGAGCACCATGAGACAGAGTGTGTTTGAACCTGCAGGGATGTCCAAAACCCGGCTGGACGACGTCTTCACGATTGTACCTCATCGAGCTCGAGGCTACGTGCTGGACAGGCGTGACTCACTGAGAAATGCAGAATTCGTGGATCTGAGTAACAAGCTCCCGGCTAGTGGTGTCATTTCCACCGCCTCTGATATGGCCGGCCTGATTGTCGCACTTTACTCGGACAAGCTAATCTCCAAGACGAGTCTTGCCCAAATGCTGACTCCTCAGAAAACGAAAGAGGGGAAGTCGACAATTTATGGCTATGGCTGGTTCGTCGGAGGGCCCATTCGGCAGCCTGATGGCAGGCAAGAAGCGGGTCACGGAGGAGAACTCCAAGGCTTCACATCCGCGCTTTACCTGGTTCCCACGGAGCAGTTCGGGGTAATCGTTCTTTCAAATCTGGAAAACCGAAACCGCCCGCTGGATTTCTTGACGCTCGCGCGTGACCTCCACAGCGCAGTTTCCTCCCATTGATTGTGGATGCTAGTGTGCTGTCCTCGAAACAGGTTGAACATTAGTGTCCCGTTCGCCCCCTCACCCTCCCTTCGGGCACCCTCCCCCATTGGGGGGAGAGGGCCGGGGTGAGGGGGAAGCCGCGAGTGGAAACTATCAGCTTATTTGGATGACAGCACACTAGGGAGCTATGGCGAGTCGCCTTTGCGGCGGTCCTCGCGAACACCGCGATCTCGACGGAGCGGGATCTGCATCCCACCGGTTTGCTCCAGCCAATCGAAAAGGCGGTGATTCAGATTCTTGACCAGCTGCTGGGAACCCGGGTCCTTGATGAGGTTATGCAGTTCCTGTGGATCTTCCCGGAGGTCGTAAAATTCGTCAATGTCCCAAATTCCGTAATAGCGGATGTACTTGTAGCGGTCAGTGCGAATGCCGTGCACGGTAGGGGTCTGAGGATAGTTGGGCTCCCAGTAGTATTCGTAGAAAACCGCATCACGCCACGGCACTGACTTTCCCAGGAGAAGTGGCAGAAACGACCGGCCATCCACGTTTTCGGGTGGCTTCAACCCTGCAGCCTCAAGAACAGTGGGAGCGATGTCAATGTTCTCGATTAGAGGATTGATCAATGTCGCTGGCTTGATCAACCCGGGGGCATAGGCAAGCAAAGGGACTCGCATCGATTCTTCATACATGTGGCGTTTGTCAATCAGCCCATGTTCACCCAGGGAGAACCCGTTGTCCCCCATGTAGATCACCAGGGTAGAATCAGCGACCCCAAGCTCCTCCAGAGCCTTCAGCACTCTTCCAATACTTTCGTCCAATCCCAGTAACGTTTCACAATACCGGCGATAGAGCGTATCGAAATCCATTTCTCCGTTATAAATGAAGTCAACTCCGTGATAGCTTCTGCGTTGCTCTCGCACCCAGCGCGGTTTACCGCGGTAGTTGTCCTCACTGTTGGCCATGCTGGCAGGATACTCTACTGCCCGACTGGCATATCTTCCGCGATGGCGTGGAGCCGGTTCAAATTCAGCATGGACTGCCTTGTGAGACAGGTACAGAAAGAAGGGCTTGCTTCGCTTTTGCCTCAGCCATTCGATGGCATAGTCAGTCAGGATGTCGGTGATGTAACCTTTGGGTTTAATGCGGGTCCCGTCTACGTTCAGTTCGGGATCGAAATATTCGCCCTGTCCGCGAAAACTGACCCAACGATCAAACCCGGGCCGCGGCTCGTCGCTATCGTGCCCCATGTGCCACTTTCCAATGAAGGCAGTCTCATAGCCAGTTCTTTGAAGGTACTGCGGGAAGAAAACGGTTCCAGGTGCGATATCCGTATTGTTGTCCACCACTCCATGGTGGTGAGAGAACTGGCCGGTCAGGATGGACGCCCGGCTCGGCGAGCAAAGGGAAGTTGAGACAAAAGCGTTTTGAAAATAAGCGCCCTGGAGGGCCAGCCGATCCATGTTGGGAGTTTCGAGGAATGCCGGTTTCCCTACGAATCCCATGAAGTCGTAACGATGGTCGTCGCTCAAGATGAAAACGATATTCCGTTGTCGACTCCCGGGTACTTTCTCCAAGACGAGCCCGTCATGACAAGAGGTAACCTCCTGCCTTAGCAGGAAAGAAGCACTCACTATAATGAGAATGCCCAAAAGCCTCCAGTAACCGATCCTTGTGTTAAAACGATCCATTGACCTCTTCACCTGAGAATGATCAAAAGGAAGATGATTCAATTGCGGACATGGGTAGCCGCGATGAATTCGTTTGGGAACCCCTGCTCCTTGAATTCATCGTGGACTTTTCAAAGGGTCACAAATGCCCACGGTTACAGCCAAGAGCGCAGTAACCGTGGCTACCGAAAGCGGCATTTTCATGAAAGTGCCCCATGACCTTTTCAACTTCACTACCGCGGATGAAAATGGCGGTCTTGGGGGGAGTGTGGGAGCCGCTCGTGGGACCGCTGTCCCCCGAGCGGCGACCAGTTTGACCCCGGCAACCGCCGCGACGGAGCGCGGCGGCCACCTTCAAGACTCGCATTTTCATGAAAGAGAGAGCCTTTCATGCCAATCCAAAGGGTGCAACGAGGACACGGTCTAACTACGGCCGCTCTCCCAGTCCTGCATAAAGAGGAAATATCCCTTCACCGGCTCGGCGGTCCCGAATGCGGAGGGCCCCTTGAGCCCCTGACAATCTGAACCCATTCAGGACTCTAGAATACATCCGGACTAGCTCCCGGCTTGAGATCCCCTGACCTAGCTGGTTGACGGCATTCGTGATCCAGACACCTCGAGGAGCCACAGCAGTAACCAGGTCCTGCAAGTCATAGTACTTCAACGCTTGTGGAACGATCTGTTCAAAGACCTTGCGATGAATCCTCCGGGTGACTATCGACTCGTAAGAAGACAGAGCTCCTTCCAGGATGATCTGCTTAAAGCGAGAATCGAATACAGAAGCATAGAGCATGGGCACCGCCCCACCCTCACAACCAAATCCATAGATCCTTTCACTATCCACTTCAGGCCGCGATCCCAACAGGTCGGCCCCTCGACAAATATCGCGGGCTCGCATTCCCACAAGTGTCTTTCCGATCAAAAGGGCCGTCATGGCACTGTCGTAATCGCCGAAATAGCGATACATTTCGCTAGCTTGTTCGGGATTGGGAGTTGTGGCGGTTTCTCCACAACCTCGCAAGTCAATGGTTAATACTACAAATCCCGACTTCACGAATTGTTCAATATCGCTTCCGGATTCGGCTCCGGCCACTTTCCCTCTGCCGTCAGCATATAGGATGGCCGGGAACTTTCTCTCTTTTCCTTCAGGAAGGTAGAGCAGGGCGGGGACAATAATACCCGGCTCGCTTTCATAGGTCAGTTTTTCAATCCGGCAGCCAGGCAAGCCGGAGATGCTGCCGTATTGTTCTACCCGCGGCAGCTCTTTTCGGGCACTGCCGGCGGAGAGATCAAATCCGCTCAATCGCGCTGCCTGGCGTGTGATCTCCTGGGAGGTGTTTTTTAATTCCTGAAGTGTCGTCACTCTGGGCCATGTCTCTTTTAGTTGTCGAAACCTCTGCAGGTTAAGCGAGAAGACAGTCTCCCCGGTCAATGCTGTAAGGACCTGGCCCGTGCTGGTGCAATTGAGCTCTTCTTCACTCTCAGCGGTTACTGGGGCCTCAGGTTCCTGGTCTTCCGCGCCTTTCAGCCAGCGGCTGAACCAGCGGTAGCTCTCTAAGCGTCTCGGCAGGCTGTAACCATGTCCGTCATCGGCCTCGAACATCTTAAGTTTTTCCGGCGATCCTAACAGGCCGTAGATTTTCCCTGCCTCCTGAAAGGTCTCGCGGGCTCCTCGAATTGAAAAGAAGTCTCGAATGGCCGAAAGCATGAGATAAGGCTTGGGGGCAAAGGCATAAATGAAGTCAGCATGATCCAGACCGTCAGCCAGCCACGGGGGGAGGCACTGTTCCGCATCCTGGGGCCCGATGGTTTCCAGCAGCCTTAACCAGGAGGTCAGGTAGCAGGAGGGGGCAGCTACCTGAATTCGCTCGTCGAGCGCCGAGAGATAGGCGGTATGAGTCCCACCCCCGGAGTTACCGGTACAGCCGATCCGCGAAGGGTCAACCTCCTTTCTGGAAACCAGGTAGTCGAGAGCACGAATGCCATCCCAGATGGTGTAACGAGCAACGCTGTCCCCCACTAGAAGGCATTGAATCCCCAGCATGGTGTGGGCAGTGGTGGACCCACCCAGCTTCGATCCCTGCAAGTCTGCGTCATAGAACTGCAACCGTTCGCCTTGGCCCAGCGTATCCCAAGACAGGCAGACAAACCCTCGCCGGGCCAGGGACACCAGCAGTTTCTGCCAGGTCTCGTGGGCCTTAGCTCCTTGCTCATGGCCCAAAGGAAAAAGGATGCCCGGATATGGAGGAGTCCCCTTCCTGGGAAGGTAGAGATTGGCTGTCACAAAGAGGCGAGGCTGACTCTCAAAGATTACCTTCTCAATCCTATAGTCTTCGCGTTCCAAAATCCCTACGGACTGAGCGTTCAGGGGGGTTTTCTCCGGGAATTCTCCGAGCGCTCCGAGCATCTTTTCACGGATATAGGCCTTTCGCGCCTTCACGTCCTGACTACTGGAAATCCGGCTGATGACGGCCTGCCGCTGCCGTAAGAGATCCCTGGCTTGACTATTCAGAAATTCCGGTAGCATGCGCCGGAGATTCTGGAAGTCTGACAGATCACTGAGGAAGTTTAGGTTGCCGTGAGTTTGCGCCCTCAGGGGGTAAACGAGCAAAAGCAAGAGCAGGCATGAATTCCTGAGGATTCTCATTAAAATAACCTCCGGGAGTCCTGCGGGTTTCTTGCATCTACCAATCAACCCACTTATACTCCTGTAAGGAAGGTTGGTCAAGCTCATGAGAGTGTCTCTTCAATGAGGAAAATCGATCTCAACAAATTTAAGACAGCCGATCACCGGATCCTCCGCGACATCAATGAAGTTATTGTTCTCAACATCATCCGGGAACGACAGCCCATTTCCCGAGTTTCCATAGCTGAGACGACGGGGCTCGAAGAGGGAACAATTTCCCGGATAATCCATAGATTTCTACACCAAGGGTTGGTTTATGAATCTGGTGTCGGGGCCTCGACTCCAGCAGGCGGCCGCAAACCTCGTTTTCTGCATATCAATCCAACCAAACGCTGTGCCATTGGAGTTGATATTGGAGCCTTGGAAACCCTGCTGGCTTTGAGCGACTTCAATGGGCATTTGCAGCAGCTCAAGCGGATCCCAAACACTAAGAATCCGCAACAGTTCCTGCTGACCGTGGCAGATGAGATTCAGTCCCTCATTCGCGTCGCCAAGCCATATCACGAATTCGGGGGAGTCGGGGTCAGCCTGATTGGCCTTCTGGACATTGAGGAAGGGGTCATCCTGGAAGGGGAAAATTTGGGGTGGGGTGAAAATATTGAGGTCGGCAAAATTCTAAGATCTCGGCTGGGGCGGGATGTGTTGATTTATTTTGAAAATGGGGCCCGTCTCTCTGCACTGGGCGAAATCTGGTTTGGGACAACTCACCTCTCAGGTTTCCGGGACATTGTTTTTGTGGATGTCAGTGAAGGAGTGGGAACAGGAGTCATCATTAATGGCCAGCTTTATCGGGGATCGCGGAATGGCGCCGGAGAATTTGGGCATATCTCCATCGACCCCCAGGGCCCGCCTTGTTCTTGCGGAAACCGAGGCTGCCTGGAGGTGTTCGCGTCGGACCTTGCGACAGTTGAACGGTTCATAAAAAAAACCAGGACCAGAGGCAGATCTTCCAAATCTGCAGACTCGCTCATGGATATGGGGCGAATTGTCGAGATGGCCCGAAACGGTCACCCCCAGGCCTTGGAAACGCTCAAGGAAACCGCCAGTTACCTGGGCTTCGGATTGGCCCCTATCATTTATGGGCTCAATCCGGAAGCTATTGTAATCGGCGGAAAAATCGCCGAAGCCTGGCCCCTGGTGGCTGGCACCCTAAAGAACTCTTTGGCTGGTCGGGTTTCCCCCCTGTACTTGGAGAACACCAAGATTTTTGCTTCTACCCTCCACGTCAAACCGTGCCTGATGGGAGCGATTGCCCTGGTGCTGGCTCAGGACTTTTCAGTTCCTGATATCCTCTAGCGGACAGGCCTGGCCCTAGTACCATTTCTCTGAGCGAAGCACCGCTCGGCACCATTGGGTACACATTCTCCAATTGGGCTACATGGACATCCATAACGACCACCCCGGGCATCGCGAGGCCCGCTTGCAGCAGGTTTGGCAACTCAGCCGGGTTTGACGTGCGGAGGCCCTTGGCGCCAAAGGCTTCCGCCAGCTTGACAAAATCGGCAGGTCCACCGCCTTCTACTTGAGATTGCCGGTTCTCGTAGAAGAGTTCCTGCCATTGCCGGACCATGCCTAGAAACCGGTTATTCATGATGACAACTTTCACAGGGATGTGATATCGGACCGCGGTGGCCAGTTCCTGGCAGGTCATTAAAAACCCCCCATCACCAACAATGGCAACAACTTGTTTCTGTGGATTCCCTGCCTGAGCGCCGATAGCAGCCGGCAATCCAAATCCCATGGTCCCCAGTCCACCCGAAGTGATCCACCGACGAGGTGCCTCCAAAGAACAGTATTGGGCCGCCCACATTTGGTGTTGACCTACGTCTGTTGTGAAGATGACATCCTTGGGGCTGCGACGATAGAGTTCCTGCATGAGATACTGGGGTTGGATAACCTCGCTGGAATAACCAGACGCCAAGGGAGCGAAGCGCCTCCAGTATGCAATTTGATTCAGCCACTTTCTTCGACTGCCGTGGACACTCCTTAGATTCCCGTTTTGAGAGGTCAACTCGTACAATATGGATCGAATTACCTGTTTGGCGTCCCCTGCAATTGGAATCTGGACTGGAACAATTTTGTTAATGGAACGGGGATCGATATCGACATGAATGATTTTCGCCTGCCGGCCGAACTCATCCACTTTGCCGGTCACCCGGTCGTCGAAGCGCACCCCCACAGCCAGGATCAAGTCAGCCCCTGAGATAGCCATGTTGGCGCAGTAGGTCCCGTGCATTCCCAACATACCCAGGTATAGCGGGTGGCTCGAGGGGAAAGCACCCAACCCCATCAATGTCGAGGTCACCGGAATAGACAGTTTCTCCGCCAATTCCCTCAGTTCAGGGCTGGCCTCCGAAGACACCACACCTCCTCCGATGTAAAGCACCGGCCGTTTGGCACCCATCAGGCTCTTGACCGCCATCGCGACCATTTCAAGACTCAACTCGGCTCGATCCGAAGGCGGAAGGGACGGAGGCAATTCATGTCTATACCAGGTTGATTTCTCCGCAGCCACATCTTTGGGGATATCCACAACTACTGGGCCCGGTCGGCCAGTACGGGCAACTTGAAAGGCTTCTTGGATCGTGGCAGCCAGTTGCCCCGCTTCCTGGACCAAGAAATTCTTCTTGCAGCATGGTCGAGTGATGCCGATCGTATCCACTTCTTGAAAAGCGTCTGTCCCCATCAAGGCCCTTGGTACTTGTCCAGTGATGACTACTAGAGGAGCCGAATCCATGTGAGCTGTGGCAATGCCAGTAACAGCATTGGTTGCCCCAGGGCCCGAGGTAACCACTACCACGCCCACCTTGCCGGTAGAACGGGCATAACCGTCGGCCATGTGGACAGCTCCCTGTTCATGTTGAGATCGGTAGTGCACGATTCTTCCTTGGGCACGGTAAAGCTCATCGTAAATATTGAGAACAGCACCTCCAGGATAGCCGAAGACGGTATCTACCTGTTCATACAAGAGCGATTTAATCAGAATCTGTGCTCCCGTCAATTGGCAGCCTCGGTCGGTTCTTAGCCGCCTCGATGACCCGGTGGATCTCAAAGACTGATTTGTGCCCATTCTGCCCTCCTCGGCCAGTCGGCCAAAAACAAAAAAGCCATCAACCGTTTTCGGTTGATGGCTTTTATCTCTCTACCCAACTAGGGGTTAGCCGTCAACCGCCGCTAATGATAATCACGACTATGCCGGCAACCAGCAGGGCTGACCGCAATCGTGATTGAGCGGAGGTGATGGCACAAACGTCTTGACATACAATGCCGCGCGAGAAGACTCGTCTTTCCGTGTGGGTACGCTTAGCGGCTTTATCCAGTGAAGTCAAGACACCCTCTTATCTTCCTGCATTCAATCCAATTCAACGGCATCTCTTTTAACATAAATCGACTCGTCAAGACAAGGGAATTAGTGGAAAATTCAAAAGAAAATTGTTGAGTACAAGAAAGTTCCTCTGTCAGCAAGCCCCTGGCGAATAGCGAATTGTTTCGTGTCTGAGCCAAACGGGATCCCCAGGGCACCGAAGGCGAGCCCCAGCTATCTCGCCGCCCATCCGCCTAAGAACCACTCGGAGGAGCGGTCAACTGGACTCCCCGTCTGCGCCGGAGCGGAACCTTCAAGGTGAGGAGGTATGCCGCCAACCGTCTGAGTTATTTTATTATAGATCCGCTTCCCTGGCGGGAATGCCTCAAAAGGCGTATGAGAACTGCCGGGGTAAAGGGCCTGGTCTGGTATGGCCAGCACACTCCGGATGAACGAGCGCAAGAGCGCGGGCTTGCATATATCGAGCATGGTTCTCCGTTGGATTGGTTACTTGCAGAAGAAAAGTTACATGATATATACTTCCGCCTGTGTCGCCAGACAATTGGAAATGCTTGCATGCTTTCTTTCATTCCTGAAAGGAGCTCCCCCTTGAAAACTGAAACCGAGATTGAAGACAAAGTTCTTGCCTATGTCGACCAGCAACGGGACCGCTTGGTGCGTATCATTCAGGATCTGGTCCAGATTCCCTCGGAGAATCGACCCCCAGTCGGAGCTGAAGAAGCTTGCCAGCAGTACGTGGCAAAATTCCTGCACCAACAAGGCTGGGAGCCGGATTTGTACCTCCTCCATGAAGTGACCAACCTTAAAGAGCATCCTCTGTTCTGGCCCGGTCGCGACTATTCCCATCGTCCCAACGTGGGTGCCCGATGGAAGGGATTTGGAACCGGGCGGTCCCTGGTCTTGAGCGGGCATATCGACACGGTTCCGCGCGGGACGCTACCCTGGACTCGTAATCCGTTTGGAGGAGAGTTGGAAGGGAACCGCTTGTATGGAAGAGGTTCTAACGACATGAAGGGTGGAGTGGGAACCAATTTATTCGTAGTCGAGGCCCTCAACCAGCTGGGCATTGAACTGAAAGGGGACTTGCTATTTGAAACCGTCGTGGATGAGGAATTCGGTGGAGTTAATGGAACTCTAGCCGGTCGACTGAGAGGGTATAATGCCGATGCGGCAATAATCTCAGAACCTTCATTGCTTCGCATCTGCCCGGCGCAGCGCGGCGGACGGACTGTCCACATTGGTTTGCGTGCCTCCGGTGGGATTTTGAGCGAGGGGAAATTCCCAACGGGAGTCATTGATCAGCTGAGTTACTTCCTCCTAAAAATCCGGGATTTCGCTGCTCAACGACGCCGGGGGGCAACGGCTCATGAGCTTTACACCAATCATGTCGACCCGGTGCCAGTTACCATCACGAAGGTTTATACTGGCCCCTGGGGAACATCCGAACCTATCGGTACTCCTGAGATCTGCAAGATTGAAATGTACTGGCAGACGATGCCCGGTGAGAAGTTGGAAGCTGTGGAACCTGAGTTCCTAGCATGGCTCAGAAGCATCGTTGCTGAGGCCTCGGACCTTTTTCCTACTCCTCCTACTGTGGAGTTTCCGATTCGCTGGTTACCCGGTTCATCGATCCTCAAGTCCGATCCCCTCGTGAAAGAGCTGACAGCGTCTGCCATGGTCGCTCTCGGGAGGGAACCCCCCGTGGTTGGGTTGGAAGGCCCCTGTGACATGTATGTCTTTCATCAGTATTTTGGGATCCCGGCAGTTCTTTGGGGGGCCATTGGAGGCAACACTCACGCTGCCGACGAATACCTGGAGATTGACTCGGTCGTGGCCGCTGCCAAGACACTTTTACTGTTTGTCTGCCGCTGGTGTGGGGTTGCATAAAGCAATACTTGTAAGGGGGCTAAATGAAAATCCGATTGATCGTTGTCCTGGTCCTGCTTACCTCGCTGGCCTCTGCCAGACCGTTGCCGACCGACCTCTTTTTGAGAGGCTATTCGGTTCTTCCCGCACCCCAAAAGGTCCAGCTTCGTCCTGAAGAAGTTACCTTCGACAGTACCTGGAGCTGCGACTCAAGCCGCCTTGCACCGAATCACATCGCTCTTAAGTCTTTGCTCAAGGATCTGAAAGACTTCTACTCTATCAATTTGAAGTCGGCTGCTACTCAATCGCGGAAAAGAATCGTCCTGTCCGTGGCTGCTGGGACTGTGAAAGCCGAGGGTGGACCGGAAGTCGTGCAGCAGGCATACCAGCTGACGATTTTACCGGACCGCATAGAGGTGGTCGGCAACTCGGACCAGGGTCTGTTTTATGGGGTTCAAACCTTGTTGCAGCTCTATAAGCCCTCCAATTCCGGTACCCTGGTCCTCCCCGCCGGAACCATTGAAGACTGGCCTGTGCACAACTTGCGGTTCCTGCACTGGGACACCAAGCACCACCAGGATCGGATGGAGACCTTGAAGAGCTACCTGGACTGGTCAGCTCGATTTAAGGTAAATATGATTGGGTTCGAATTAGAGGACAAGTTCGAATACCCATCACACCCGGTGATTGGCGCTCCGGGCGCATTCACCACGACCCAGTTGCAGGAGATCGTGGACTACGGCTTGGAACGGTTTATCCAAGTCGTCCCCCAGATCCAAGCCCCGGCACACCTCGCTTATGTACTCAAGCACCCTGAATTTGCGGATCTTCGTGCGGACGGGAACAATTATCAGGCCTGCCTCTGTGATCCTCGTACTTACGACCTGATCTTTTCTATGTACGACGATGTCATTAAGGCTACCAAAGGCGTACGGTATTTCTTCGTTTCCACTGACGAAGTTTATTACGCGGGAATTTGCGCCAAATGTGACAAGCCTTACAACCCGGAGAACCGGAGCTTGAAGTGGGTCGAGTTCGTGCAGAAGGCCAGAGATTTCCTGGCGCAACGGAACCGCCAGATGCTAGCGTGGGTGGAGTATCCGTTCCTGTTAGAGCATACCCAGCTCTTGCCGAAAGATGTCATTGATGGAGTGTTGGGGACCGATCCACGGGAAATTCGGGCAGAAATCGAACATGGAATTCGTCATTTGGCTTACACACCCTTGCAAGGAGAGGAATTGCTCTTCCCCAACAATTTCAGCTACCCGGGCAAAAGCGGGTTGGCCGGGGGAAGACTGGAATCTACCTTTGAGGAGATTTCAGTAAGAACACGCGCAGCTAATCCCATTGGAGTATACGGAGCCGCCTGGGATGATTCCGGCTTGCATAGTGAAACTTTCTGGTTAGGTTGGGCCACGGTGGCACAATATGGATGGTCTCCAGCTATAGCGCCGGTGGAACAAACCGTGACTAACTTCATGAACATCTACTATGGGCCCCAGGCCATGGATATGGTGGAGGTTTACCAAAGCATGCAGCGGCAGGCCCGGTTCTTTGAACAGTCGTGGGACCGCATTGTGTCGAGAGTCCGGGGGCCTGGTTACGGGAATTCTAACGGAAAAGGTATCGGCACTACGCGCTATGACTTGACTTTACCAGCCCCTGCTCTGCCACAACTGCCGGGTCTGGAGATTGTTCGGGTCTATGGCGAACGCTATCAGGAACGGTTAAAAGAAGCAGAACAATTGGCACTCGATAACGATGGGCTAAAGCATTCCCTTTTCCAGGACATGCTCAAGTG
>JBGOTQ010000029.1:0-34781 GCA_041476565.1 Terriglobia bacterium
CGCTTCTGCGCCGTGTACTTCAAACCGAAGCAGCGGCAGAGCGCGATGGATCATCAGGCGATGAACGCGGCGCTCGATCCGGCGGTCTCGCGCTTTACCGTGCGCCAGAAGGACAACGAGGAAGAGGCGGAGCTGTGGCGCGGCAAGGTGCAGGCGTTTCGGAACCTCTACGGCTTCCTGAGCCAGATAATCCCGTACCAGGACTCGGACCTCGAGCGGCTCTACGTGTTTCTCAGGCACCTTGCCGCCAAGCTGCCACGTCGAAGGAGCGGTCCGGCCTACCAGTTCGATGATGAGGTGAGGCTCGAGTACTACCGCCTACAGAAGATCAGCGAAGGGTCGATCTCGCTGCATGACGGGGATTCTCCGCGCCTTGACGGCCCCACCGAAGTCGGCAGCGGCCTCGTACGGTCGCAGCCGATGCCGCTCTCGCAGCTCATCGACATCGTGAACGAGCGCTTCGGGACGGACTTCAACCAGGCCGATCAGCTGTTTTTCGATCAGATCGTCGAGGCGGCGATGGCCGACAATGGGCTACGGCAGGCGGCTGCCGTGAATCCGGGTGATAAGTTCGAGCTGGTGTTCAAGAACCTGCTGGAACGGCTCTTCGTCGAGCGCATGGATCAGAACGAAGAGATCTTCGTGAGGTTCATGAATGACGTGCCATTCCAGAAGATCGTGACGGCGTGGATGGCGTCGGAGGCGTATCGGCGCCTACGAAAGGATACGGGCGAAGCGGAACAGGGAATGACGTCTCGGGCTCTACCGCCGCGGCTAGTCATCGTCGAGCCTAAGCCCAGAGAGCGCTACGTCACCTGCGTGCCGCTCGTTCCGCTCAAGGCTGCCGCCGGCGCCTTCGGCACCCCGCAGCATGTCGTGGACGACGGCTTCGAGTGGGTCTCCGTTGAGACCGGTCGCCGGCTACGTCGAGGCATGTTCGTCGCGCAAGTCGTAGGCAAGTCCATGGAGCCAGCAATTCCGGAGGACGCCTTCTGCCTCTTCGCCGCTCCAGTCGAGGGCACACGAAGCGGCAAGACCGTGCTCGTGCAGCTACGCGACGCGACCGACCCAGAGACCGGGGAGCGCTACACCGTCAAGCGCTATGAGAGCGAGAAAGAGAAGCACGGCGACTCCTGGCGCCACACCAGGATCACCCTTAAACCGGCCAACCCTGACTTCAACCCGATCGTCCTGACTGGCGCGGACGAAGGCCAGCTCCAAGTTGTGGCCGAGCTTGTCGAGGTGCTGTGGGCGAAGCGCGACGAGAATCGGAGTAAGACGAGCCCGCGCAAAAAGGGGGACGCCTAACGATTCAAGGATTCGCCCGCAGCCCTGCCCGGTCGCAATAAGGGTTGAACTCTGCCTGTTTGGAATTTGCACTCGATTCAGAAGGCTGACTGGTGCTGAGGAATGATCCGGGAATGAGGTCTGGCGGTGGCGAAACCCTGAGTTAATGGCCGACGGGGGGCGTGGGGCTGAAGCCGGATAGTGCAGGAAACGACTCTTGGGTGTAAAGATCAGGGTTGAGTTCGGTTGCGGGACAGAACTCTCCATTGGCAGAGAGAGGTCGCTCTGGCCTCATCAAGAGGAATTGACGAAGTGGCGAGGATTGTAAGTGATAGAGAAAGATGGTACGCCCGGCAGGATTTGAACCTGCGACCTACGGATTCGAAGTCCGGCGCTCTATCCAGCTGAGCTACGGGCGCACGATTCTAAGGAAGCAAACACCAACGGTCCCGATTATATCTATCCCACCCTCTTCAAGCAAGGAACGAAGTGAGGGCTCCTATGACTCTTACTGGGAATTTTTCCTCCAGGTAGCAAACGAAGAAGAAACTACCTGGGCCCAACGATGCCCTTTGTCATTCAAGACCGTGATTTTCTTCCGTCAAGGTTAATCGTGTTTCCAAAAATTGTGCCCTCCCTTGTAAAGTTGGTTAGAAGACCGTCTCACGGGAGGCAAAGAGTAACGAGAACAACTCCCTTGACCGATTTCTTAAGAGTGCACCTTGACCTACGCGAGTTCATCCCCGCGGATGAAAATGCTGGAGGGCAGCGCCAAAAGGGTCGCGACGGGTGACGGCGGTCACCCGCGCGGCGACCACCCTAAAGACCGCATTTTCATAAAAGTGCCCCATGACCTTTCCAAGTTCACCATCGCAAATGAAAATGGCAGCGGTAGCCACGATGAATTCGTACTATGAATTCATCGTGGGCTTTTCATATGTGGTCAAAAGCCCACGACAAACCAAAAGCGGTTTGTCGTGGCTACCAAGACTAGCATTTACATGAAAGGAACAAAGCTTAAACTGCTGAGCGCGTTGTTTTTTTCTTATGAAATATCCAACAATTGAAATCCTCGAAAGCGGTCGCTCCTTCTTGGCTTGAGACCCATCTGGTATACTAAAAAGAGCGATCAGCGCCTTGTCCCTTGGGGTACAGTCAGGCTGTCTGTGCCAACCGGAAAGGCTGTGGACAAATCCTCCGGAGGTGAACGTGGTCCCTTCTGACCTCGCCCTCAAGGAATCCCAGGCTCCTTCTCTTCGAGATTCCGTCATTAATGACTTTAACATCCTGGTGGCTACGATCAACGGCTCTGGCAGTCAGACTGCCAACACGGTTCTGATGCGGGCCATTTTCCAAATGGGGGTCCCAGTCTCCGGAAAGAATCTTTTCCCGTCCAACATTATGGGACAACCCACCTGGTTTTCGGTAAGGGCCAGCAAGGACGGCTATGTTTCACGCCGTGAAAGGGTCGATATTCTGGTGGAACTCTGCCCCGACTCCGCCCATGAGGATGTAATGGGCCTCTCTCCCGGGTCGGTAGTGATTTATGACGAACCCCTTCGCCTCGAAGGCCTCCGTGACGATCTCATTTTCTACCGGGTCCCTTTTGACAAACTCGTGTCCGGGATCTGCCCGGATTCCCGCTTGCGCCGGCTAGTCAAGAACATGGTCTACGACGGCGTGCTGGCGTTTCTTTTGGGCATTGAGTTCACAGAGATGGACAGGGCCCTGCAAAAGCAGTTTCGAAAGAAACCCAAAGCTGCAGATCTCAATCTCAAGGGAGCTCAAGCCGGATTCGAGTATGCCCAAGTACATTTGGCCAAGGCCGACCCTTACCGGATTGAACGCATGAACGAGACTCAGGGAAAGATCATCATCGACGGGAATTCAGCCACGGCACTGGGGTGTATGTTTGCCGGAGTCTCGGTGGTTGCGTGGTACCCGATTACTCCAGCCTCCTCACTCTGTGAGAGTCTGATCGAATACATGAGCCGGTATCGCAAAGACAAGGAAACAGGAAAAGCCACTTATGCAATTGTCCAGGCCGAGGACGAACTGGCAGCCGTGGGGATGGCGATTGCAGCGGGCTGGGCCGGAGCTCGTGCCATGACTTCCACGTCCGGGCCAGGCCTGTCACTAATGGCCGAGTTCGCAGGCTTTGCCTATTACGCGGAAATCCCGGTCGTCATCATTGACGTCCAGCGGGTTGGCCCCTCGACTGGCTTGCCGACGCGCACGGCTCAGTCCGATCTCCTCTTCGCCAGATTTCTCTCCCATGGCGACACCGCGCATATCCTCCTGTTTCCCGGTTCAGTGGAGGAATGCTTTTCGATGGCAATAGATGCCTTTGATTTAGCCGAAACCCTCCAGGCGCCGGTGTTCTTGATGACCGACCTCGATTTGGGGATGAACAGCTGGATGGCTGATTCATTCACTTACCCGGAAAAGGCGATGCAGCGGGGAAAGATTCTGACGGCGGAGGATCTCGACCGTTTGAAGCTCTTCGAGCGATACCGGGATGTGGATGGTGATGGGATTCCATATCGGACGCTACCCGGCAATCCGCATCCGCTGGCCCACTATTTCTGCCGTGGCACAGCCCACGATGAAAGGGCCCGGTATTCGGAACGGCCCGATGATTACGTTCGTAATATGGACCGTCTGGCAAACAAGTACCAGACGGCTCGTCGCCAGGTTCCCTCACCTATCGTCGACCTCAATCCTAATGCAGATGTCGGGATCATTGCCTTTGGCAGCAGCCACTGTGCGGTGGTGGAGAGCCGGGACCAGCTCAGATTGTTTCACGGCCTCGAAACCAGTTATCTGCGAATTTGCGCACTCCCACTCAACCACGAGTTAAATGAATTTGTTCAACGGCACCAGAGAGTTTATGTCGTGGAGCAGAATCGAGACGCCCAAATGCTTGCCCTGATCCATCTTGAGGTTGAGCCAACCGACTGTGCCAAGTTGCGCAGTGTTCGTCATTATGATGGGCTGCCCATTACGCCGGCCACGATCGTTCGGCAGGTCGTTGAGCAGGAGGGGACAGGGGATAGTAGGGGATAGGGAATAGGGGATAGGGGAAGGAGCAAAAAAAGGATGAAGGATCAAGGATCGAAGAACAAGACCATGAGTTATTGAACAGGGGAGTCGCACGATTCGACAAGCGAAGTTCTATCCTTGGACCTTGAACTTTGGACTTTGAACTTTGAACTTTGGACTCTTGTCACTGACTTTGCATTGGGTACTTCGGGATATTGTGGAGGGACGGGGACACTTATGAGCAAAGACAAATCTCCTCTGACACCGCCTGCAAAAACTAACCAGCTTGGGTTGGAGATATCCGCTTACCGCGGAGCCAAATCCACGCTTTGTCCCGGTTGCGGGCACAATTCAATCTCTGAGCGCATCACGGAGGCTTTTTTTGAATTGGGAATTGAATCGCATCGTATTGCCAAGCTGTCGGGAATCGGCTGTTCCAGCAAGTCACCTAATTATTTCCTGGGGAACGCCTATGCCTTGAACGCGGTGCACGGACGCATGCCGGCCATTATGACCGGCGTGGCGCTGGCTAATCGCAATTTGATCGGGCTGGGAGTGAGTGGCGACGGCGACACCGGTTCTATCGGTTTGGGGCAGTTCGTGCATTTGGTGCGACGGAATGTTCCAATGATTTATATTATCGAGGACAATGGCGTCTATGGACTGACCAAGGGCCAGTTCTCAGCAACCGCCGACGAAGGTTCCCGGCTTAAGAGCGGCATTGTGAATGATCTCCCGACTATTGATACCTGCGCACTGGGAATTGAAATGGGAGCTACCTTTGTGGCCCGGTCTTTTTCCGGCGACAAGAAGCAACTGTTGGCCATATTAAAAGCCGCTATCTCTCACCGCGGCACGGCGCTCATCGATGTCCTTTCCCCATGTGTTACCTTCAATGACCATGAGGGTTCTACAAAAAGCTACAGCTACATCAAGGAACATGAGGAAGCCCTCATGGAAATCGATTACATCCCCTACCTTGGAGATATTGACGTTGACTACGATCCAGGTACTTCAGTGAATGTGCAGTTGCACGATGGCTCCCATTTGCGCCTTAGGAAGCTTCCCGTGGACTACGACCCGACCGATCGCCTCGCCGCCGTCAAGCTACTCAACGAAAGCAGATCAAGAAGTGAGATTTTGACCGGGGTATTCCTGGTCGACGTTGACTCCAAAGACTTCCTGGAACTGCTCCATCTGGTGGAGGAACCCCTGGCCTCTCTCTCCGAGCATTACCTTCGCCCCTCTCGGGAAACCTTGGAAGAAATTATGGCGGAACTTCAATAACACTTGGGTGCAATCAAAAGTGGCGGGCAAAGAAAAGGCTGGGTCAGTGTCTCTCGGCAACTTGGCGACCCCTCACTTGGCCTGGAGGGCCAAGATAGCAGAGCCCATGGCCAGTGGGTGACCGTGGTCACCCGGCACCTGGCGGGGCCGAACGTCGCCCTGGGTCAAGGATTCATATTCGTCATCGTTCTTTTCCCGTGCTGGCGTGGGGAGGCTGCCCACGCCAGCACGGGGAGAATTATTATCGGTTTCATTGACCTAGGGCGGCGCTCGTTCCAAACACTCGCTCTGCCCTGGGCTGAGTTATTCTGGCCTTTCAGGCCAGGCTTTCGATGCTGCCCCTCTGCCCGCCACTTCTGTTTGCACCCATAACCCTTTCATCGTTTGAATTTTCCCGGCAAAGGTGATAAATTCAAAGACAAAGATAAAGAATCTTCCTCAGCGGCAATCCTTTTGCGGCTCGTGAGAGGTGCGGTTATGGGAATCGAAAATGTTTTGCACCAGACAAAGATTCGTCATCTCAATTGGGCTCCTGTTATTTGTGTGGAGTCCCACCACAGTTTGCGCGAAGTGCTTGACTCGATGCAGGCCTCACGCGTAGGGTGCGTGCTGATCACTGAGAATCAAAAACTCGTGGGCATATTTACGGAAAGGGATGTCATCACTAGGATTGTCGGTGACAACCTCGACCATTCAAGGGTGATTCGAGAATTTATGACTCCTCATCCCAAGACGCTGCATCCCGAGGATTCCTTTGCAACCGCCATTCAGCTTATGGATAAAGGTTGTTACCGCGACATTCCATTGGTCGACCACGAAGGCAGACTGTTAGGAAGACTCTCCGTTAAGAACATCATCGATTTCTTGACCGAGTATTATCCTCAGGAGGTTTTTTCGTTATCCCCACATCCTCGCCAGAATTTTGCAGAACCGGGCGGAGCATGAGATCCAGAGACTGACTATTTTTCTTTAGAAGGAACATCTGCTTATGGCAACTGTAGAGACTGAAGACAAAGAGAAGCAAGTTGTCGAGTTGGAGAATGTAACGATTCGTTTTGCGGGGGACTCCGGCGATGGCATGCAGCTAACGGGATCCCAGTTCACCAACACATCTGCCATTTTTGGAAACGATATCAGCACTCTCCCGGATTTCCCTGCGGAAATCCGTGCTCCTGCGGGTTCCATCCCGGGAGTCAGCGGATTCCAGATTAATCTCAGCAGCCGCGACATCCGGACTCCTGGCGATGAACCCAATGTGTTGGTAGCCATGAATCCGGCGGCATTAAAAGTTAACCTGCCGGACATGGAAAAGGGCGGCATCATTATTGTTAACAGTGATTCATTTAGCGACTTGAACTTAAAGAAGGCAGGCTATGAGCGGAACCCGCTGGAAGATGGATCGCTGGCGGGATACCGCGTTATAGCCATCCCGCTCAGCGATCTCAACGCCAATGCTCTGAAAAGTTTGAACTTGGCCAAGAAGGAAGCGGAGCGCTGCAAGAACTTTTTTGCCTTGGGGATGATGTACTGGCTATACGACCGTCCCGTAGAGCCCACACTGAACTGGATCCAAGAAAAATTCCAAAAGAAGCCGCAGATTGTTGCAGCCAACTCTTTAGCCGTGACGGCTGGCTACAACTATGCCGATACCACCGAGCTTTTTACCACCCACTACCGGGTCCGCAAAGCTGCCCTGGCCCCGGGCAAGTACCGGAATATTACGGGGAATGAAGCCACGGCTCTGGGATTTATTGCGGCATCTCAGGCTGCGCAGCGGCCACTTTTCTATGCGAGCTACCCGATCACTCCTGCCAGTGATATATTGCACGAATTGTCGCGACACAAAAATTTCGGGGTAAAGACCCTCCAGGCAGAGGATGAGATCGCCGCAATGGGGGCTGCTATTGGTGCGGCTTTTGCCGGGCAGCTCGCTTTGACAGGCACCAGCGGTCCTGGAGTGGCTTTGAAGTCTGAAGCCATTGGTCTGGCCGTTATGACCGAACTCCCCGTGGTGATTGCCAATATACAGCGAGGCGGGCCCAGCACGGGCTTGCCGACTAAGACGGAGCAGTCTGACCTGTTGCAGGCTATGTTTGGCCGCAATGGGGAATGCCCAGTAGCCATCGTGGCGCCGGCTTCGCCGGCAGACTGTTTCCAGATGGCATTTGAGGCTTTCAGGATTGCCACCCAGTTCATGACCCCGGTGTTTTACCTGTCTGATGGTTACCTGGGAAATGGTTCAGAACCTTGGAAAATCCCTGTAGTTGACGAGCTTCCTAGAATCGACGTCAAATTTGCCACCAGCCCGGAAGGGTTCCATCCTTATTTGCGAGACGAAGCAACCCTGGCCCGGCCTTGGGCGGTTCCCGGGACCCCTGGCTTGGAGCACCGGATCGGGGGATTGGAAAAACAGCACATCACGGGGAATGTCAGTTACAACCCAGACAACCACGACTTTATGGTTCGTCTCCGCGCCGAAAAGATTGCCCGCGTGGCCAATTTTATTCCAGAAGTTGAGGTGTTTGGGAAGCCTGAAGGAAAGGTTTTGGTGGTGGGATGGGGAGGTACCTACGGCGCCATCACTTCAGCCGTGGAATCCTTGCAGAGGAAGGGTCGAGCCGTTTCCAGCATCCACCTGCGGTATCTCAATCCTTTCCCCAAGAACCTGGGGAAGGTCCTGTCACGTTTCGAAAAGGTGCTGGTCCCTGAATTGAACCTGGGACAACTCCGATGGCTGTTGAGGGCCCGCTACCTGGTGGACGCAGTCGGCTTCAACAAGGTGAAGGGTCTGCCCTTTAAGATTTCAGAGCTGGTCAAAGAGATTGAAGGGCTGTTGTGAGAACATACCAAACTATCGAGGAATCAAGACACCAATGAGTGACAACGGAGATAGCAGCGATAAAGGAACCGCAGTCCTGGAATTGAAGCGGGAGGATTTTGTCTCAGACCAGGAAACGCGCTGGTGCCCGGGATGTGGGGACTACTCCATCCTGGCTCAGACACTGAAGACCCTGCCGGATTTGGGCATCCCCCGCGAGAAGTTCGTGTTTGTCTCTGGAATCGGTTGCTCAAGCCGTTTCCCCTATTATGTGAATACCTATGGGTTCCACGGAATCCATGGTCGGGCCCCGACGATTGCTACGGGCATCAAGGCTGCCAACCCTGACTTGTCGGTCTGGGTGGTTACGGGCGATGGAGATGCTTTGAGCATCGGCGGGAATCATTTCATGCACGCCATTCGGCGCAACATCGACATCAACCTAATCCTCTTTAATAACCGAATTTATGGATTAACCAAGGGCCAATACTCACCTACTTCTGAATTTGGGAAAAAGACGAAGTCTACACCCTATGGTTCAATTGACTATCCGATTAACCCGTTGTGTGTGGCTTTGGCCAACGAGGCGACTTTTGTGGCTAGGTCCTTTGATGTGGATGTCAAGCAATTGGCGTCCGTCATCACCCAGGCTGCCAGGCACAAAGGAATCTCTTTCGTGGAGGTATTTCAGAATTGCAATATCTTCAACGATGGGGCGTTCAAGCATTTCACCGAACGGGAATTTCGGGAGGACCGAACCATTAATCTGGAGCATGGGAAGCCCATGATTTTCGGCAAGAATCGCGACAAGGGACTTCGACTCGACGGGGCGCAGCTTGCAGTGGTTCAGCTTGGGAATGGCATTAATGAATCTGATCTTCTAGTTCACAATGCAGAGGCTCCGGACCCTTGCCTGGCTTTCATGCTGGCCCGGATGGACTTCCCGGATTTTCCTGTCCCTGTGGGAGTATTCCGCTCTGTGATCAAGGCTACTTATGAGGACTTGATGGAAGAACAGGTGCAGGAATCTATCCGACGGATGGGACCCGGTAATCTCGAGACTCTGTTGAGCAGCGGTGATACTTGGGTGGTAAATTAGCGCACTGTTTTTTTGTCAATTTCCTCGGGTTGTATAGTGGGGAAGGGACGGCCAGGAAGCTGCCCCTTTGTTTATTCCCAAGGAGGAACTATGCAATGTCCCGCTTGCGGGTTTGAAAATATCCCCGGTACCGACCGATGTGATGAGTGCATGGAACCTTTGGAGGAACTGGATCTGCCCCAGCCTCAGTCGGGAGTTCAGAAACGATTGATGGAGGATCCCATTACCCGTTTGGAAACCTCTCCACCCCATTCGCTGTCCTCTGGAACTGCGGTTGCCAAGGCACTTGATCTGATGAAGGAAATGAACATCGGTTGTATTCTCGTGGTTGACCAACAGCAACTTGTAGGGATTTTCTCTGAGAGGGATTTCCTGCTTAAGCTCGCTGGTCTCGGGAAACCGCTGCATAGCGTGGCCCTCAGAGAGGTCATGACCCCCAAACCGGTTACCTTGGAACCGGGTGATAGCATACGCTATGCCCTGCACATGATGTCGGTCGGGGGATTCCGCCATATCCCGATCGTCGAGAAGACTCAAGTCGTCGGGATTCTTTCGATTAAGCACGTCTTGCGCTATTTGAACCGATCTGTGCTCCGCTCTGAAATCCGAAAAGCCCTGTTGAAGCAGACGAACGCAGGTATCTAGCAGTACGTCACATCTGTTACTGCACTACGTTTTCCCGGTATTCCGTCTCCTGACGGCAACACATGCACAGGCCAGGATGGTAAGTAGTAATGTTGCAGACGTCGCAGTAATAATAAAAGTCGTACAGCTTACCATCCCGAAAAAACCGGGACTTGATGATTTCGTAGAGAGATGAATTTTGAATGGGTCTCAGTGTAAGCTGAAAATCCTTGCTTTGTATGCGCAGTTCAGTCCTTAGAGTGTCCAGAGAGCTGTCTGCTTTCAAAGAGTAAACTTTTCCACCGCCATCCTTCAAGCCGTAGGAATGTGCTCCTTCCGTACAAGGGGTTTCTCGGCCTTCGGTATTCAAGCAAACCAAAATTCCGCGGACAATGATGTTCTCCCGGGTCAGGTCGGAAGATTGGGGTTGCGTGAAGCTTGGAGTGACTAAGCAGAGCGCCATGACCTGGAACCAGGGGAACAGAATCGTGGGTAAGAGGTCCTTTGAGTCTCGCATCTCTTCTTCTATTATATCATCTCGAGATCGGAGACGGCGCGCCCCTGCGGCTCAGGGGTGGAATTACGACCGAACCAAGTAGCCTTTAGCCGTCTGTGTAAATCCACTCACCTGTTGGCTGACCCATCGCTGATCACACCCGAGTTCCCTAGCCATCAGTTCCGCAACAATGGGAGCCATTTCAACGGCCGCCTGGGCGTTAAGGAACAGGGCCCGGGTACGTCGTGCCAAAACGTCTTCAACGAAGTGGGCCATCTCGAAACGGACAGCCCAAAGGACCTCGGCGCGGCAGTAGGGCAGTGCGGGATGGAGCCTGTTGCCGAGGCTATCGTCGAGACGGATGAGGTCCAGCACTGCCGGTGCGTCTGAACCGTAGACCGCCAGGGGGCCGAATTTCTCCGCATGTTTATGAAAGCCATGAATATTGAGGTGGCTTGTGACACAAGGCTTTTCAGGAAGGCGGGCCAGGATGGAGGCCTGGTTAACACAATCTTCGGCCATGTGGCGGTAGGTGGTCCATTTGCCTCCAGTGAGGGTCAGCAAACCCGAGTTATCAATGTGGATTGTATGGTCCCGCGACAGGGCTGCTGTGTTACCGGCATTTCCAGAACGGACCAGCGGCCTGATGCCGGCGAAAGCGCTGAGAATATCGGACCGGGTGGGGGACTTGTGGAGGTAATCCGCAGCGGTTGTGAGGATAAACTCAATTTCCGATTCCATAGGAACGGGTTCCAGCGCAGGCGTCGAAATCGGAGTGTCGGTTGTTCCCACCAATGTATGTCCGTGCCACGGAATGGCAAACATTACCCTGCCGTCACGGGTATGGGGAACCATGATCGCACTGTCTCCGGAAAGAAACGAGCGGTCGAAAACCAGGTGAATACCTTGGCTGGGGGCAATCAAGGGAGGAGTGTGGGGGTCGGCCATCCTGCGAATGGCATCGCAAAAAGGACCACCGGCGTTGATTACCACCTTAGCACCCACTTCGAACTCTTGTCCCGTGTCCAGGTCCCTCGCGATGACCCCATTTATAAACCCGTCGCTACCCACGGTAAACCGCACCACTCGGAGGTAGTTTAGTAGTGTGGCTCCCTGCTCAGCTGCCGTGGTGACCAGGTTGATGAGCAATCGGGAATCATCGAACTGGCCGTCGTAGTAAACAACCCCTCCGCGCAACCCTTCGGTCTTAACGGTTGGCAGTTGCTGGAGAGTCTCTTCACGAGAAAGGATTTGTGAAGGACCAAAGTTGTATTTACCGGCTAGCAGGTTGTAGACTTTCAGCCCCAGCCCGTAAAACGGAGCTTCCCACCAATCGTAGTTGGGCACCACAAAGCCTAAGTCCCGCACTAAATGCGGGGCGTTCTGCCTCAAGAGGCCTCGTTCTCTTAATGCCTCTATGACCAGGGAAATGTTACCTTGCTCCAAGTAACGGACTCCCCCGTGGACCAGCTTAGTGCTGCGGCTGGAAGTCCCTTTGCCAAAGTCACTCTGCTCTAGCAGTAAGACCTCATATCCCCGGGAAGCGGCGTCCACAGCTACACCGACTCCGGTTGCCCCGCCCCCCACAATCACCATATCCCACGGATCAGTTTGACTGACAATGCGGCTCAACATCTCTGGACGGTTCATAAACTCCTCATGGCTTTTTTTTCATCCGGATGGACCGAAAGATACGCTCTCGCGCCAGTGGTCAAGAGATACCTGCATTCTGGTGGGAGACATGACACTTGTCAACTTCTGACCACCTTCTACTCGTATTGGGTTTCATTTGAAGGAATTGCCTGTCTGGTTTAAAATACAAAATGCCTGGAGTATAGAACTCGCAGGGAAAGACAGCATCCTCATATAGCTGGCTGTGGTGATGGCGTTTATTGCGACTGAGACGGAATTGCGTCTGCCAGGAGAGTTGAAACGGGCAGACGGCCTGGATGTATGCTGGGTTGTGGCGTTAGGGCAGCGATCCTACCACGAGACCATGCAGTTCCAGTCTTATGCAGTGGCCTGCCGGAAGCTCAACCAGGTTCCCGACTGTCTTCTGCTTGTGGAGCATCCCCACACAATCACTCTGGGAAGGGCAGGAGACCCGAGCCATCTTCTCGTCCCGGAGGCGGAGTTGGAGAAGAGGGGAGTTGACTTTCAAGCCGCCGACCGGGGTGGAGACATCACCTACCACGGGCCGGGGCAGCTGGTTGCCTATCCTATTATGGATCTAAAGTGCCAGCAGCGTGACATTGGACGTTACCTAAGGCGACTGGAGGTCAGCACCATCAACACGCTTGAAATGTTTGGGATCAAGAGTGAACGGGTTGCTGGAGTTACCGGTGTCTGGGTCGGAGACAAGAAAATTGCTGCGATCGGAGTCCGAACCAGCCAGTGGGTTACCTCACACGGACTAGCACTTAACGTCAACACAGATCTGAGTTACTTTCAATTCATCGTTCCGTGCGGCATCCGCTCCAAGGGCGTGACATCGATGCGAGAGGTCCTCGAGACCTCTGTCGATATCCGCCTTGCGACACAGCGATTCTGCGCTTGCTTTGGGGTGGTATTTTCGCGAAACTTGCAGGCCTTGCCTGAGGTGGAGGCCTTTCCAGGATATAAGATTTGAGGTTTGCCTGGGCAGCATCTATCCTGACCTTGTTCCTCACCGAGCTGTGGCGGGAAGCAGTGCCGAGCCCAATGGATCAGTTCTCCAGAAATCGAAGGAGAAGTCAACCGTGACCCTCAGTAATCAACTTTTGCTTGAGATGCTTTATTACATGTCGCTGGCCAGGGAGATAGAGACGCGCATAGAGCGTAAGCTTTACCGTCAAGGGAAAATCGTTGGTGGTGTTTATGTTGGCCGGGGTCAGGAGGCCATAGCCGCTGGCTCCAGCATTCAACTCCAACCGGAGGACTGTATTTGCCCGTCACACCGCGACATGGCTGCTTTCCTGATTCGTGGTTTCTCCCCCCGCGCCATCTTCGCCCAATATCTGGGTCGGAAAACTGGCCCTAGCCGAGGCAAAGACACCAATATGCACATCGGGGATATGACCAGGCGTACGGTGGCTTTTGTCAGCATGCTGGCCGATACAGTGCCTGTGGCAGTTGGAATTGGAATGGCTTACAAAATGCGAGGGCAAAAGAACGTGGTCCTCTGTTGTTTTGGGGAAGGGGCTACCAGCAGGGGTGACTGGCATGAGGGATTGAATCTGGCGGCAGTCCAGAAAGTTCCAGTTGTATACCTGTGCAACAATAACCAGTATGCTTACTCGACCCCGCTAAACAAGCAAATGGCGGTTTCCAGCGTCGCCGACCGAGCTCAGGCTTACGGCATGCCGGGTGTATCAGTTGACGGGAACGACGTGTTCGAGGTTTACGATGCGACTCAATCCGCGATCTCCAGAGCGCGCGCCGGGGAAGGCCCCAGCCTCATCGAATGCCGCACCTTCCGGATGACAGGGCACTCTGCCCATGATGACGCCAGCTACGTACCGAAGGAACTATTCAAAGAGTGGGAGAAGAAAGATCCCATCCGCCGACTCGAGTCCCGGTTGCTTCAGGATGAAGGCACCACGGAGAACGGCCTCAAGCAGTTGGCGGTAAGAATTTCCCGGGAGGTCGATGAAGCCTTGGCATTGGCAGAAAACGATTTATACCCCAATCCCACCGAAGCCCTGGAAGGGGTTTACGCGGATCTTACGATGGAGTCTCCACTGGCTTTTGCAGACGCGTTTTTCACCCAGGGGGGGAGGTAGAATCCATTATGGCGCCTGTGACTTATTTGGAAGCCATTCGGCAGGGTATCTGGGAGGAAATGGAGAGGGATCCAAACGTGTTTGTCCTGGGGGAAGACATTGGGGTCTACGGAGGCGCTTTTCGAATGACGGAGGGGATGCTAAGCCATTTCGGGCAGGAGCGGGTCGTCGACACCCCCATCTCGGAATCGGCAATTGTCGGGGCAGCTATTGGTGCAGCGCTGATGGGGATGCGCCCTGTTGCGGAAATGCAATTCGCCGACTTCATCTCGTGTGCTTTTGACCAGATCACCAATTTCGCGGCCAAATGCCGCTATCGCTGGGGCGCAGGAGTTCCCATTGTGATCCGGGGTCCCTCCGGCGCGGGCGTTCATGGAGGGCCATTCCACTCCCAGAGTCCCGAGATGTATTATGTGCACACACCCGGGCTCAAGGTTGTAGTTCCTTCCACCGCCTATGACGCCAAAGGGCTGATCAAATCCGCAATCCGGGACGACGATCCCGTCATTTACTTTGAACACAAACTCCTCTATCGACGCATCAAAGAGGAACTGCCGCGGGAAGAGTACGTAGTGCCTATAGGGCGGGCTGACATTAAACGGCAGGGAGAGGACATCTCTATCATCACCTATGGGGCTATGGTTCATAATGCCCTGGAAGCAGCGTCCACCTTGGCCCAGGAAGGGATTTCCACCGAGGTGGTCGACCTCAGAACTTTGTTACCGCTGGACAAGGAGCAGATCCTGGAGTCGGTCAAGAAAACCAGTAAGGTCATCCTGCTGCACGAAGACACCCGGACCGGCGGGATTGCCGGGGAGTTGGCGGCCATCATCAGCGAAGAGGCCTTTGAGTATTTGGACGGCCCCATCATGCGCATCACGGCCCCCGATACCCCGGTCCCTTACAGTCCTCCCCTGGAGGATTTCTTCCTCCCGAAGACCTCTGACATTGTCCGCGTAGCCAGGCAGTTGGTATCGTATTAACATAAGGCAAGGGACAAGGTTTGGGGAAAAAGTGGAAAGGGTGAAAAGGGAAAGAGGCGAATGAAAAAACGTGGAAAAGTGAACTTGAAAAGGTCATGGGGCACTCTCTACTAATCACTGACCGCTGAGCCATGTTCTCAGGAGATCTGAATGTCGACGAATGTGATCATGCCGCAAATGGGTGAGAGCATTTTTGAGGGCACTGTTACCCGATGGTTGAAGGAGGTGGGAGAGCCTGTCACTCGGGACGAGCCGCTCTTCGAGATTTCCACCGACAAAGTCGATTCTGAGATCCCGGCACCCGCCAGCGGGATCCTTTCTGAAATCCGAGTCAAGGAAGGCGGGACAGTCCAAGTCAACACGGTGGTTGCCGTCATTAGTGACGAAACGCCTGTGGCTGCTCCCCCTGATCTGCGGGAAGGAGAGGTTCCTGCCCTGGAGAGACCTACAGCTCCGGCAGCTCAGGCAACAGATGTTTCCAAGAGTGCTCGCCCTGAGGTGCGAGCAGAGGCTCAGGCTATTCGATCTTCCCCTTTAGTACGACGGATAGCCAAAGAGGAGAATGTCGATCTGCAGGGGCTTGAAGGCACGGGCATGAGCGGGAGGATCACCAAGAAGGACATCTTAAGCTATCTTTCCGAGCGCCAGAAAGAGCCGGCTGGTACACCTTCTCCGGCTGAGCGACCTCCTGCCGAAGGTGAGGCGGCACGAGATATCCCAGAGGGAAGAGTGGAAGTTGTTCCCATGTCCGGGATGCGCCGCAATATTGCGGAGCACATGATTAACAGCCAGCGGGTCTCCGCTCACGCTACCACCGTGTTTGAGGTGGACATGAGCCGCGTTGTTGCGCTCAAACAGCAACAGGAACTGGAGTTTCTCCGTCGCGAAGGCGTCAAGTTGTCGTACGTACCGTTCTTCGTCAAGGTGGTTGCCGAAACGCTCAAAAGGTTCCCGATTTTGAATGCCTCGGTTGCGGACGGCAACATTGTCTATAAGAAAGATATCAACATAGGAGTGGCTGTGGCCCTTGATTGGGGATTGATTGTCCCGGTAATCAAGAACGCCGATGAAAAGAATTTTTTGGGGCTGTCTCGGGCCGCCGCGGACATGGCGAATCGTGCGCGCCGCAAGAAGTTGACACCGGAAGATGTGCAAAATGGGACTTTTACGATTACCAATCCAGGTATTTTCGGCAGCATCCTAGGCGCCCCTATCATCAATCAGCCCCAGGTGGGGATACTGTGTATTGGCGCCATCGCCAAACGGCCAGTGATCATTAACGACGCCATTGCGATCCGGTCGATGGTTTACCTAACGTTGACGTTTGACCATCGCTTGATAGACGGGGCAGTAGCCGACCAATTCATGGCAGGCGTTAAAGCCAGGCTGGAAGGCTGGGATGAGGAACTCAGCTAATTCGTGTCGTTCAATGTGATCGAGCGAGGAGAAACTGATGAACAAGAAGGCAGTAGCCGCCAGGGATGTCTTTATTGACCTGGTGCAACAGATGCTCGTCGAACTGGGAGAGGATATCGGCCGCGAAGGGCTAACGAGAACCCCGGAGCGCGTGGCCGCCAGCCTGCGGTTCCTGACTCGAGGATATAGGATGGATGTTGACCAGATCATTAACAACGCAATCTATAAAGCGGATTACGATGAGATGGTGCTGGTGAAAGACATTGAGGTCTATAGTCTTTGCGAGCACCACCTTCTTCCCTTTTACGGGAAATGTCACATCGCTTACTTGCCAAACAACACGATTATTGGCTTGAGCAAGGTGCCCCGCATCGTGGATATATTCAGCCGTAGACTCCAGGTGCAGGAACGACTCACCACTGACATTGCCTATGCGATAGAAAAGCATCTGGAACCCAAAGGGGTGGGGGTTGTCATCGAGGCTTTTCATCTCTGCATGATGATGCGGGGGGTGCAAAAGCAGAGCAGCAAGACCGTGACCAGTTGCATGCTGGGTCGCTTCAAGAGCGACAGCAAAACCCGCAGCGAGTTCCTGGACTTCATCAAGTAGGATTCCGAATGTGACCAAAGGTGGCAAGAAAAATCCCGGCGTGATGACACCCGTAGAGCCAGCCCAGCCGGCTGAACGCTTGCTGGAAGCCCGAATCAGCGAATTGGAACAGGAGCTGAAGCAGGAGAAGGAACAGCTCCTGAGAACGCTGGCGGACTTTGACAACTACCGCAAGCGGTTGGGGCGGGAGATCGACGATATTGGGAAGGCCGGCAAGCGGGATGTCCTTTTGGGAGTGCTGGCCATAATGGACAGCTTTGAAAGGGGCTTGCAGTCCGAGGCACTCAAGATCGATCATCCGATTCATGCCGGAGTCATTTCCATTTATCGTCAACTCCAGCACCTCTTGGGACAGCACCAGGTCATGAGCTTTGACAGCCTGGGGCAACGCTTTGATCCCAACCTCCATCAAGCCACCGAAGCGGAATTCAGCCAGCGCTACCCCGAGGGCATAATCACCCAGGAAGTTCAGAAAGGGCATCTTTGGGAAGGAAAGGTATTGAGGCCGGCCCAAGTGATTGTGTCCAAAGGTAGCCCCTCCGCGGAAGCGCCTCGGCTCGATGTCTGGGAGTAAGAGAGGCTTGAGATTTTTGTTTTGTGGTCTTCGGTTGGAGAAACAAGTGGAGCCAGCTTTACAGGACCCGCAAAACGATTCCTATTCCCGGACGACGTCCACATTTGATTTGGGGACCGAAATCTTCTGCAACTCATGACGCGAATCGAGCCACAAGCTCATCTGCAGTTCACCCGTTTCAACCAGCAGGTGCTGTAGGGAGACATGTTGGTCACCGAGTGTCACTTGTTCGAAGCCTTTGTCTTCCACGCTGAGGCTTCCCGCCATGAACTGCTGAGGAACGAACGCGTTGAATTCCTGCACTCCCCCCTTAGAGAAATCAAAGCGCCGGGCTAGAAGGATGTAATGGTGGAAGACGTTATCGTCGAGGACCAGGACATCCTTCTTTAGTTCGATTTCCCGGGCATCGGTCTCTTTGCCGGTTTCATATACGGCTTGACTTTTTCCGGGCTTGAAATTCACTCGCGCTCTCATGGTGTTTGCCCCGGATTCCTGGATGATTTGATAGGACAGCGGCTCGAAAGACTTGGTGAACTGGAGCACCGGGTGTATATGAAAAGTTGCTTTTGCAGACCCGCGTTCCACGGTAAGCCTGATCTCTGCTGAAGCCTTGAAGTTATTGCCGTCCCCGACAATTTGGAATCGTTCCTGACCTATCACCTCCCCACCAAAGAGAATCTTGAAACTGCCCTGCTCGGTCCCGGAAAAAGGGCGAACAGATGTTAACGGAGGTTGCAGATTGGCCTGGCCGATCGAAACAGGTATGAGAAGCAGGAATTGCAGCAGAATAAAGGCTCCAATCGAAAAGAAATAGTTCATACGGGTACAAGCCTCCAGGCTGCGTTAGCTCTCATTCAAAAACCGATTGACGATCAATCCACAGATTTCTTCAGGGGTTCGGTTAGAAACATCGATGCGAAAGTCGGTAGTTTGGTAAAAGGGCAGTCGGCTCTGGTAAAGGGCCTCAATCTTGGGATAGTCCTGAAACAAGGGTCGCGTTCCGTCCGGAAGACAACGGGTCAGGAGCAATTCCAGGGGGCAGTCCAAAAAGACCGACCAGCCTAACTCTCGCACCAGCAGCCGGTTCTCCTCCGCGACAAAGGTTCCCCCTCCTAACGCAACTACACAGTTCTTCCGGTCTTTTAACCTTTCGAGCGCTGTTTTCTCCATAGAACGAAAGTAGGTTTCACCATGGACTTCAAAGATCGTCCGAATTAGGTTACCGGACCGTCGCTCGATTTCCTGGTCCAGATCGACAAAGGCCCACCCCAATCTAGCTGACAGCAAGGGGCCGATTGTGGACTTACCAGCCCCCATAAATCCCACAAGGAAAACTCGCGTAATCGTCATGAGTCATTAAGTGCCCATTTGGCACGACACTAACCCGCCATAGGAGAAGCACGGCCTACCCATGTCAGTCTGGAACATCGTTGGTGCCTCCCCAGCAAAAATAAAGCCCAAGTTGCCTTGGGCTAGGTATTCTATGAGAAAGTGACGAAGGTGAAAAGTGCCTACTGTTATTTTCGGATGATCCGGATTCTGCCGCTAAATGTGGAGAGTTGCACCGTTGCATCTCCGGAGTTCGAAGTGCCCATGAGCGACTGCTTCCCAAAGTAACTTCTGGAGACAGGATAGTGGCTCTTGGACTTGATAGGGAGATTGGTTTCTATTCCGCCCTTGACGGTCCTGGCCTCCCATTCCACCGAGGCCTGGTCCGAACAAAACACCGAGATAACTCCTTCGTTGGTTGAAAAGTTGTATTTCCCACCACTGGCAAAGTCACCTTCGTATGAGATATTTCCCAGTGTTGACTGGGCGGTTATATTATTGCTATTCAGACGACTAAGCATGATGTCACCACTGACTGTTGTCGCCCTTATAATTCCCTTTGAATCGACTATTTCCATCTTACTGTTGAGGGAGCGGACATCGAGGTAACCGGCAACCTGAAAAACTCGGACGGGGGCAGCCATGACATCGATTCTGACCTCCCCCTTGATCTTTTCAATAACCACGCTACCAAGGTTGGTTCGGATCTCCAGGTTCGATTCTTCCGGTGTAAAAATCTGGTAGTCAACCCTGGCTTTTTCCTCAATGGCTAATTTATCCAGGACGTGAGTGGACAAATGGATCTTGTTCCCTACGGACTCAATGTCGACTTCTACGTTTTGAGAGAACTTCGTACACAGCGCTTTGACTTCCGGGTTTTGCCAACTCTTGATCACAATTGACCCGGAGTAGTTGGTCAGCATCAGAGTGGGGCTTTTCAGAACCGGAAAAACCTTCTCGATACGCTCTGATGCCGGGGCGAGGGGAGGGGCAACAAAAGTCATCAAAAAAAGGCAGATAGCTACTTTTGCAAGATCTAGGTCGTTCTTCAGTGTCATTCCGGAGTCCAGCATCCTTATTGTAATCGTACTCAAAGCGAGTCTGAATTAACGATGGTTTCCAACAACTCTACCTTTTTCTGGTAAGCAGTCAATAGATAGTGATGAACCAGCGGATTGTCTGGATTAGTCACTGCGGCCTCTTTGCACTCCTTCAAGTAGTAATCCATGGTGGCCAGATTATCATTAAAGATTTCAGCCACTGCCGGATCCAGCGTTTCCAGTCGCTTTCGAGAGCTTTCAGTCAAGGCCTGGATGGCCTGCTGATAATGCAGCTCAGCATCTCGAACTTCCTGCAATACCTGGGCATCCGAAGAAGCGGGCATCTCAGACTGTCTATGGGAGAACTTAGTGACTAGGAATGAAGAAACTGCCACTATGACCAAAGTGACTATAGCACCCGTCAGGGCGGGCTTCAAGCCGGAGGCAAAACCCAGCGGGAACACTCTTTCCCAGAAATTGCGCGGTTTCCTAATGAGCCCCTCTGCCCGCATTCGACCCCTCAACGACTTCCAGAGACGGTCCGGAGGTGAAACCAGGTCCAATTCCTTTACGCCTTCCCTTATGTATAGCAGATCCTGGTAAACGGTTGAACAGGAAGGACAGACCTCTAAATGCTGTCGAACTTCAACTTCTTCGACCTGAACAAGTTCGTGGTCAATCCGAGAAGAAAATCGATCTCGTATTTCCCGGCAGTTCATAATTCATGCATCCTGAAGGACAATCAGATTGAAAGCATATGGACTAAAGATAGGTCCAGAACTGTTAGATACTAAAATTCGGTAAAAACGATGCCTCAGACTTCTTTTTTTTCAGTTTTTTCCTGTTTTCCATGAAGAATAGATCTCAGTTTCATCCTGGCCTTGTGCAGCTGAGATTTTGAGTTACCGATAGAGCAACCGATCAGATCAGCGATTTCGTTGTGCTCATACCCCTCCACGTCGTGGAGGACGAAAATAGTCCGATATCCAGCTGGGAGTTCGGCAATGGATTTTTCCAGTGTAACACGGTCCACGGCTCCCACAAGATGGATATCTTCCCCGCCGTATTGTTTTTTAGGTGTTTCTTGAGCATCCTCTTCGGGTTCCTGATCCAATGAGATCTCGTCGATCCCTTTCTTCCTCAAGTGCATCAACACGACATTCACAGTGAGCCGATGTAACCAGGTGGAAAAAGCCGACTCTCCCCGGAACGTGGAGATCTTGCGAAAAAGCTGAAGGAAGGCCTCCTGGGCGAGATCTTCGGCTTCTGCTGCATTCCCCACCATTCGGAGGCAGATAGCGTAGACTCTACGTTTATGAAGATTATATAAGGTTTCGAAGGCAAGCGAATCGCCATCCACACATCTGGAAATGGCCTCAGCTTCAGTCATCTTGGGGGATGGAGATTTAGTTCTAGCCAGAGGGGAGAACCGGCACCCGAGTCTTCAGCGGCTCGGATTTCTGTGTCGTAGGACCCGTTTCGCCAGATCCCCGATCCTTCAGGTACCCACCACCTACCCCGGCCAGCAGTGAACATAGCTGATGAGGTTCCTGCTGTCAACTGGTTTGGGGGGCTCCCTTGGGGTTCTTCGGGAGTGAATGCAACAGGAGGGTACCTTGACCTTCCCCTCGTGCCTGTCTACCAGGACGGATCTGAATATCCCCCATTTAGATGAAGCCTGCACAATAGGGGTTCGGATCAGGAGGCATCAAGATTGATGTCCCGGTAGGAAGTCGTAACCGTGATGATAGGACCCCCTTCACCCCGCGAGCCGCGGATACGGGTTCCCTCCACAAAGTTGGTAGAGCCTCCTCCAGAAATCGAGTCAAATTCTGAGACGAGCTTGCCAAACTTGGAGTACCCGTCAAACCGGAAACGGCTTTCGCCGGGCAGCGTGATTGTCACTCCGCCGTATTCAGAGTCTATCGAAATTGCTTTGCTGGGAGCCTGGTCATCCTTGATGCTGATATCGCCGTGCTTCCCTTCCACTTTCACAGCCCCCGCCACATTCTCAAGGTCGACGCCGCGGTACGAAGTGCTGATCTGGACATCGCCGCCGATGTTGTTGCCGGATACCTCGACGTACCTTCCATTGACCGCGAGGGTACTATCCAGATCAGAGCATTCCAGCTTTCCATATTTATGGGCCAATTCAACCGGCCCTCTCATCTTTCTCAGGACCACCGAACCATTGCCATGATCGATTTTGGCCTTCCCTCCGATCGTGTCCAGTTCCACTTCTCCGTACTTGCTAATGACAGTGCAGTCGCCGGTGATTTCAGAGAGGTTCACCCCGCCATACTTGTTTTCGATGCGCAGGCTGCCGTCGACTTCCTTGACGGTGATATCGCCATAACTGTCCTCAATCTTGTGGGCACCGGTAACCTTTTCAACAGTAACGGGGCCATATTTGTTGGAAATTGTGAGCGTCATGTTCTTGGGAACCCAGATCGAGAAGTTGGTTTTCAATCCTTCTTGCTCCTTACTGTCCAGTTCCCCCCGATTCGTAGCTAGCGAATAACCTGGAGACTTCGATGTGAGCAGAATCTTCAAGCGTCCTGCGATTTCCTTGGCTTGCGTTTCATCCTTGGCCCGGAGCCGTTTTTCCAACTGGATTTTGATTTCGTCTTTATCATGAGGTCTGACATCCACGCTCCCATAGAGATTCACCAGTTCGAGGATTCTTTCCTTCCTGGTCAGTGGTTGGGTCGTTTCCTCGGTGAAGTTATAAGTGTTCTCAGAAGAGTCGCCCCCAGCAAGATCGATATCCCCCAGGTTAATTCCGAAATGTTCAGGCCAGAAGTCGTGGGTAACGGCCTTGGTCACCACCGATCCCACAATGAGGAGAAACAACAGCAAGACGATGTCGCCACCGGTCAAGCGACTCCGTTGGCCAGCAGCCGGATCATCAGCCGTGCTGAAATAGCTGAACAGCTTGCTCAGGCCCCAGAAGATGATCAGTAGAGGCCAGTACTTGGCCACAATCATCCAAGGGTGGATGTCGTAGTGCAGGTTCTTTAGCAGGAACAAGACGCCAATTGAAATAAGAATCAGCGACCAGAAGATCGAACCGTGATGTCTCTTCATAAACTGTCCTCCCGGGCCGTCCCTTTCTGCAGCGCCGTCCAGATCCGCAAAGCGCCAAAAACGATGAGGAGTACCGGCCACAACTTAAGAATGACATTGAGAACCATTGGCACAAGAGTGTTCAAAAAGAAAACCAGCCCCAGCAGAATCAAAATGACGCCTGTCCATAACGTATCCGATTTCGCGCTTCGCCGGGGTCTGGGCACCAGCCGACCTTGTGCTTCGAGAATCTTCCTTTTCGCCGTTTGGTAAGCTTCCAGGGGCATGTAAAAGTAAAAAGTCGCTATCAAGAACCCGAAAAGGTGTTCAAAACTCCCCACGTGAGGTCCGTTTGAAATCGAGATCAAGAACCCGAATATGACAACATGAACAAAGGCCTTGAAGTACTCACCGTTGCAGATGGCACCCACTCCAGGAATCCACCCCAGGCCAAAGGCAATTCTGGGGTTGCATAAACCCTCAGGAACGACACTGCTCGGCAGGGAGCGGTTGACTCGGGTCAGACAATTGGTGCAGTAGTGATTTCCCCCCCTTTCCACCAGGCAAGTGGAACAAAATGGCTGCTGGCAGATTTTACAGGTGGTTAGTGCCGTAATTTCCGGATGGGCAACGCAGTTCATGAAATCACTATCCTCAATTGGATCTTAGAGTTTTGTAGCATCTGTGAAGAGCGGGATACGCCGGTTGGAAAAGGCCACCATGTGTTCCATTGAAGAAGTTTCATGTGGCTTCGGCGGATCTTTTGGCTTCTCCTTGGGTGTGTCCTTGGTTTCAGACTGTTCGGCTCTATACTCATCCAGCCGCGATTGGATCTGGTATAGGATTTTTAGATCATTGATCCTTCTAACACCATTATCGTACGCAAGATAAACGCTCCGGTTGAAACTCTGAAAGAGGCTTCTTGGAGTCACTTTCGACCATTCGACCTGGCGAATCTGACTCCAGCGAACGCCAAAGGCATTCAAGACTAGCACAAATGAAATTACGGCCATGCACGTGCCTGCAGCAAATCGTGGGGTGCTATAGACTGGTTTGAACAGTTCTTTTAAGTACTCCCACCACGACAGGGATTGAACATGACCTGAGGTCATCTCAATGATTCTCTCGACAAGGGCTGAAGGCGGGGTCAGTTCCGGGAAAGACTCACACCAAGCCATGACCGTCTTTAGATCTTCCAGGAGGAGTTGACAGTTGTGGCATGACTTCAGGTGACCCTCCACCTCTTCCCGCTCGGCTGCAGTTAAGGCGTTTTCCAGGAAATCACTTAGGAATTGTTCAACCTCATGGCACTTCATGCCCGACTCCTGTCTTGTCAGTACCCCTGAAGCTGGCCCCGATATTTCTGAAGATGTTTGGCCAGTTCCAGCCTTCCCCGGTTGATTCTTGACTTCACTGTGCCATCGGGAATCTTGAGAATCTGCCCGATTTCCTGATAGCTCAACTCTTCCAAGTCCCTCAGAACGACTGCCTCCCTGAGCTCAGGAGAGAGGAGATTGAGCCCCCGATTCAGGATTGCGTTCCTTTCCTGTCTTTCGATACCCGCCTGAGGGCTGGGTGTATCGGCCGGGATCCTGTCCAACAGGTTAAACTCTTCATCATCAGTCGAACTTTCGCTTGAGACCGTAACCCTATCATCTTTACTTTGCCGGTAATGGTCAATCAAAAGATTCCTGGTCACACTGACGATCCAGGTTAAAAAACTCCCCGACTCCAGACGATAGCTGCTCAGGTTTCTGTAAATCTTGATGAAAACCTCCTGAGTCAGATCTTCAGCGAGGTCAGTTCGACTCACAAAGCGGTAACAAATGTTATAGATCCGTTTTGTGTAGCGGACTACCAGTTTCTCCCAAGCTAACGGATCACCTCTTCGAGCTTGCTCAATGATCACCGCTTCGGACTCGGTCAAGTTCCCGCTCCGGGCTGTTCACTCAATTGGTACGGAAAAAAAAGAAATAAGGTTCCAAATATTCTGGTAAATGCAGAACTCTAAACTGAATTCCCGTGTTCACCTTCAGAGCTCGGGAGTGCCTCCAGCCAATCACCGGCAACGTCTTATCCATTGAAAAGTAATGCCTTACGTTTTGGCGATGTGCTTGACTTGCAGCTCAATTTTATATAGTTTAGCCAACAGGCCGAGTAAAGAGCATTTTTGGTTTAGGTAAGCCCATAAATGCATTTCAGTAGCGGAGGACCCTTCCGAAATATGAAATGCCCCTTTTGTGGTCACCTGGAAGACAAAGTGGTCGATTCCCGGGAAAGCCGGGAAGGGGAAGCAATCCGTCGGCGCCGGGAGTGTCTGGAGTGCGGCCGGAGGTTCACTAGTTATGAGCGCATCGACGAAGTCCCGTACATGGTGATCAAGAAAGATGGGCGTCGGGAGCGCTTTGACCGCCAGAAAGTCCTGGCCGGGTTACTGAAAGCTTGCGAGAAGCGCCCGGTGAGCACCAGCCAACTCGAAGAGATTGTGACTGAAGTCGAATGCTTTGTCCAGGAATCCAATGATCGCGAGCGCAGCACTCAGGAAGTGGGCGAAATATTGATGGAACAGCTGAGGAAACTCGACAAGGTGGCCTATGTGAGGTTTGCCTCCGTCTATCTGGATTTCAAAGATATCAGAGAATTTATGTCTGAATTAAGGGAACTATTGAAAAGCAAGTAAATGATCAAGCGCCATTCTCCATTTCTTGAACTGATGAAACTCCAGGAAGATCTCAACCGCATGGTTTGCGATCTCTCCAGTCAATGGTCCGGAGAATCCCTTGTGGGCGGTTGGGTTCCCAACGCGGACCTTGGTGAGGACGCGGAAAAGATCACAATCCAGGTGGAAGTTCCCGGCCTTCAGGCCGGTCACCTGCGCGCTGTCTTTCATGGCGGTTGTGTTCAAATTAGCGGCGAAAAGAGACCCCCCGTTCCCAAGGGGGAGGCCCATTTCCTTTGCCTGGAAAGGAGCTATGGAAGATTCTCGCGAACCATTTTCCTAAATGCCTCGGTCGACGTGGATGGAGCCAGTGCCCACATGCAGAATGGGGTCCTCACAATTGTTCTGCCTAAGATCGTTGATCGGCGCAGACTCGAGAGGGTTATTCCCATCGAGAAAGAAGATTGAATTCTGGAGGTGTTTCTCTCAACCAGCCATGCCTGATGAAGAAAGAAACGAAGAGCCCCAACTGAAAATTCCTGAAACCCTTCCGGTTCTCCCTTTGAGGGACATCGTCGTTTTTCCCTTTATGATTGTCCCGTTGTTCGTGAGCCGTGATCGATCGATTAAGGCGGTAGATCAGTCCCTTTCAGAGAACCGCCTGATCTTCCTGTTAACCCAGAAGGATGTGGAGCAGGAGGAACCCTCCATCAAAGACCTCTATCTGATGGGGACGGTCGCCATCATCATGAGGATGCTGAAATTACCCGATGGCCGAATTCGGGTCCTGGTTCAGGGATTGACCCGGGCCAAGATCGATAGTTTTGATGAGAATTCCAAGCCTTTCCTTCAAGCCAAAATCAGCGTCGTCAACGAACCTGCGCTGGAGAATCCTCCTGTGGAGGTGACTGCGCTGGTTCGCAATGTGAGGGGAGCCTTAGAGAAAGCGGTCAATCTGGGGAAGAACATTTCGTCAGAAGTAATGGTCTTGGTGGCCAACTTGGATGACCCCGGACGGCTTGCCGACCTCGTGGCCGCCAATCTCGAACTTAAATCCGAGGATGCTCAGTTTGTTCTGGATTTGATTGACCCGGTCTCCCGACTGAAGAAGATTCACGAACTGCTCACTAAGGAATTGGAGCTACTGACAGTCCAACAGGAGATTAATACCCAGGCCAAAGGAGAGATCGATAAGTCCCAGCGCGAGTTCTACCTGAGGCAGCAGCTCAAAGCGATCCAGCAAGAACTCGGTGAGGGAAGTGAGTTATCGGAAGAGATTCAGCAACTGCGTGAGAAGATCGCTGCGTCCAAAATGGGCAAAGAAGTGTCAGAAGAGTGCGAACGCCAATTGAAGAAACTAGAACGCATGCACCCTGATGCCGCAGAAACCGCCATTCTTCGGAATTACCTGGAATGGATGGTGTCGTTGCCCTGGTCAGTCTCGACAACCGACAACATGGATCTTCAGCGCGCCCAGCGAATCCTGGACGAGGATCATTATGGATTGGAGAAGGTAAAGGAGCGGATCGTCGAGTATCTGGCAGTGCGCAAGGTCAAGGGAGATACTAAGGGGCCAATCCTGTGCTTTGTCGGCCCCCCGGGGGTAGGGAAGACCTCCCTGGGGAAATCCATTGCCCGGGCTCTGGATCGCAAGTTCATGCGGCTCAGTCTGGGTGGTGTGCACGACGAAGCGGAAATCCGAGGCCACCGCCGGACTTACGTGGGAGCAATGCCTGGCCGGATTATTCAGGGGATCCATCAAGCGGCTTCCAACAACCCGGTCTTCATGATGGATGAAGTGGACAAAATCGGGATGGATTACCGTGGAGATCCTTCTTCGGCATTGCTGGAGGTTTTGGACCCGGAACAGAACTTCTCGTTTCGCGACAATTATCTCGGTATTCCGTTCGATCTGTCCAAGGTCATGTTTATTACCACGGCGAATTTATTGGACCCTATTCAGCCGGCATTCCGCGACCGAATGGAGATTATCGAGCTGACCGGTTACACTGAAGAGGAGAAGTTGGCGATTGCCAGAAGGCATCTTTTGCCCAAGCAGTTTGCTGAGCACGGGCTGAAGCCCTCTCAGATTCGGTTTTCGGATGCAGCGCTGCGCATGATTATCTCTCAGTATACCCGGGAAGCCGGGCTGCGGAACTTGGAACGAGAAATTGGGACGGTTTGCCGCAAAGTCACGCGCAGGATAGCGGAAGGCCAAAAGAAAATCGGCCCAATCACGTCCGACAATCTGAGGGATTACCTCGGAGCTGCTAAGGTCCTGCCCGAAGAATTGCTCAAGAAAGACGAGGTAGGAGTGGCAACTGGACTGGCCTGGACTCCGCTTGGTGGCGAAATCATGTTCATTGAAGCCACAGCTATGAAGGGACGTGGTAATCTGCTGTTGACCGGAAAACTAGGGGAGGTCATGAAGGAATCGGCTCAGGCTGCGCTCAGTTATGCCCGCAGCAAGGCCAAGGACTTGGGAATCAAAGACGAGTTCTTCCAGGAAAATGACATCCACATCCACGTCCCAGAAGGAGCCATTCCGAAGGACGGACCTTCGGCAGGAATCACCATGGCTACCGCCATGATCTCTCTATTCACTCATCGCCCCGTAAGAAAAGCGGTTGCCATGACTGGAGAGATCACTCTGCGAGGAAACGTTCTGCCCATCGGAGGAATCAAAGAGAAGCTGCTTGCGGCCAGACGAGCCAAGATTAAGAAGGTCGTTATTCCTCACCTCAACGTAAAGGATCTGGACGAGCTTCCCAAGTACCTCAAAGAATCGCTGGAGATCGTCCCGGTCGAGGAAGTCACCCAGGTTTTCGAGATTGCACTTACTCCGCACTCTCGACGAATCACAGGCAAAGCGGCAGGAACCAAGACCAAATGAGTGCGCGCCGGGTTCTCTTGTCGGAAGCGGACCTCATCCGGACAATCCAAGGAGTTGTCGGCCTGACAAAACGAGTCTCCCCAAGAATCAGGCTTGCAATCGGCGACGATGCGGCGGCCTTCCGGCCCAGTCCGGGAAGGCTGACCTTGCTCTCCATGGATGCTCTGGTCGAAGGGGTTCACTTCGACCTACAGTACTTCACTCCGGAGGACCTGGGTTGGAAAGCCTTGGCCGTTAACTTGAGTGACATCGCGGCGATGGGTGGCCAGCCTTTGTGTTTTGCCACCTCAATCTCGATTCGCAAAGCAGGAAGCCTGCAATTCGTCAGAAAGCTGTACCGGGGCATGATGGACCTGGCCGGTCGTCTTGGGGTAGCGCTGGTTGGAGGCGACACATGCGCCTCACCTCACGGCGTGTTCCTGGATCTGGCGGTGATCGGAGAAGTGAAGGAGACAGATCTCGTGAGACGATGTGGAGCCCGGCCAGGCGACATCCTCTATGTCAGTGGACAGTTGGGAGGTTCCGCCATGGGGTTGGAGCTCCTGCGGAATCGAAGCCGCCGGACACGTGCGTCTCATTATCTGGTCAGACGGCATCTCCGTCCGGTTCCCCGCTGTGACGTCGGCCGGTTGCTCGCTCGAAGGCACCTGGCTTCTGCCATGATCGATCTGAGTGATGGCCTTTCCACAGATCTTTACCACCTCTGTGAATCCAGCCAGGTCGGTGCTGTCATTGATGCTGCCATGATTCCGGTTGCCGCAGCGCCAGGTGGAAGACAGCCTTTATTGCGTCAGAACCCCTTGCATTACGCAATGAATGGCGGCGAAGACTACGAGTTGCTGTTTACTGTACCTGCCCAATTTCGGAGGCGAGTGCCTCCTGGCGTGGGAGGGATACCTCTCCACGAGATCGGTGTCATAACCAGGGAGAAGGGAAAGTGCTGGCTTCAGCATCGGGGAAATCTGAAGAAACTCTCTCTCGGGGGATTTGACCATTTTGCAGTAGATTGACTCAGATGGCACATTTCTTTAGGATGGATGACGAGGGATAAGTATGGCCATTTATGTGGCCCCCCAGAGACCGATGGGTTCTACTACCACAAAATTTCTACTTCACCGTTTGATTGGGTGCCTCTTGGTAATGATTGCCAGTTCTGCCTTGTGGGCTCAAAAAGGCAGCATCACCATCAACTCCGACATTCGTATCTTTTCCGTCATGGCCGCCTTACGCCACTCGGGTTTAGGGTTTGGAACTGACAATCCAGATTCCCGACAACAACAGATTAGCCAGGAATTCAAAGGAGTCTCTCCAGATTTGACGGAGAAAATGCAGGCTTTCTACAAGACCCACACATTTGGCATCAAGCCGGAGGAACTCATGAATCGTTACATTTCTCTGGCTCTCCTGTCTGAGGGTCCGTCTGATTTCAAATTAAGCCTGCCGTTAACAATGTTGCCCCCTGACGCCCAATCGGTCTATGAGTTCCTTGATCTGGTGAAGCAATTCTACACGGCTGGCAAGGTTGAGTCGGTCTGGAGCAGCTATCGGCGTTATTATGACGAAGCGATTCTTACCTACCGCCCTCTGATCGATCGGGTCATATTGTTGACCGACGCGTATTTGCGAATCCCCTCGGGCTCCTTTCTAGACAAGCAGTTCTTAATTGTGCCTGAACTGCAGGTCCCCCCCAACAGCTTTAACGCCAGGACATATCGAGAAAACTATTTCCTGGTGTTTGGCCCATCTGATCATTTACAAACCGATGATATCCGGCATCAGTACCTTCACTTTGCGCTCGATCACTACGCGCTGCGATATACTCTCCCTCGCGAGGTCCGCTTGGAATTGGACAAGTTCGCAGAGAGCGCTCCCGGTCTCCAGGTTCAATACCGGGAGGACCAGCAGTTCCTTGTGATCGAGAGCCTGATCCGGGCCGTTGAATTGAGGATGAATAAGACTCCTGAGAGTCAAGCCCTGGTGATCGTTGACGGGTATGTTCGGGCTGGAGCTTTACTCACAAGGCATTTCTACGAAATACTACCGGAATTCGAGAAGAGCAGTGAAGGAATCAAAATGGCTTATCCCAATATGATGAAAGCCGTTCAGATGGATAGAATCCACGCAGCTTTCGAAGCTGCCCAAAAGGCGCCGATTCCAGCCCCGCCCGCGCACCCCGAACCCAGCGAGGTAGAGAAACTCCTGAGGAGAGCCGATCTCAGTTTGGGTCAAAATCAAGTGCAGAAGGCCAAGGGACTCTACCAGGCGGTGCTCAATGATCGTGATCCCAACAACGGGGCGGCTTGGTTTGGCCTGGGAGTCGTGGCCGGCATTGAGAATGATCGCCAGTCTGCTCGGGACTATTTTCAGAAGGCATTGCAGTCACCCTCCAGCGAAATTTCGACCAAGGTCTGGGCCCATCTCTACCTGGCCCGGCTTAACGATGTCGAAGGGAATCGTAAAGAAGCTGTCTCCGAATATCAGGCCGCGATCGAACTGGGAGATAATACGCGTAATGCCCAGGAAGTGGCACGACGAGGCCTCAAGGAGCCTTTTCATGCCGTGAGGAAACCCACGTCCCCTGAATAGGGGCAAAGTAGTCTGTGTAGGATTCGGTCATGACCCGGCGCTGCTGTGGGGTTCTTGCGATACGATCACAACTTCAACTTCACCCCGAGGGGGGTTTTGGCTGTTGACTAGACATGAGTTTGGCCCTAGAGCGATTTCAACAAGTTATCGGCTATGCGTTTCACCAACCAGCGTTGCTGGAGCGTGCACTTACCCACAGCTCAGCAGCCAATGAAAACGTGAAGGAAGCGGCGTCGGATAATGAGCAGCTGGAATTTCTTGGGGATTCTGTGCTCGGTTTCCTCATTAGTGATTTCTTGTTTCACAGGTTCAGTCATCTCAGTGAAGGGGAACTTTCAAAGGTTCGAGCCTGCCTGGTAAGCTCAGCCAATCTCCTTCGGATCGCTGACCAGCTCCAACTCGGCGAGTACCTGCTGCTTGGAAAGGGAGAAGAGAAGAGCGGAGGTCGGAAAAAACAGGCTTTGCTTGTGAATGCCCTGGAAGCCGTAGTGGCCGCTATTTATCTGGACGGCGGAATCACCCGAGCCCGGGAGTTTGCCGCCAGATGTTTCGACCACGATTTTCATGCCATCGAGGACGGCAGATTTGACTTGAAGGATTTCAAATCTCAGTTGCAGGAGAAGCTGCAGGGGCTGCATCTTCCGCCTGTTGAATACCATGTCATTCGGGAAAGCGGGCCCGATCATAGGAAGTACTTTTCCGTAGAGCTGAGACTTCAGGGAAAGAAGTTAGCCGTAGGTCACGGCGAGACGAAGAAAAGTGCCGAGCAAGAAGCCGCAAAATTAGCTCTAAATTTGGCGCTTGAACCTGGGAGCTGCGGGACCGCTCTGGGTCCTTGAGGAAAAGGCTGGAAGTGGGATTGGGTCTCCCTGCAAAGAGACGAGCCTTGCACCTGGGGGGGGCGAATCGGCCGAGCGCTGAGGACATTCTGAGAAGGCCTTATGCAGTCGACACTGCGGGAATATTTCGAAAGCCTGGTCGTTACCGTCATCCTGGCATTGTTCGGAACGACCTTCATCGTCCAAGCCTATAAGATCCCGACACCGTCCATGGAAGACAATTTGTTGGTGGGAGATCATCTCCTTGTCAACAAGTTTCTGTTCGGGAAGCCCGATGCGTGGTTTCGCCGGGTGCTGCCTTTTCGCGAGGTCCGTCGTGGGGATGTGATCGTTTTCAAGTATCCACTGGATCTTTCCAAAAGTTATGTGAAGCGGGCCATTGGCCTTCCGGGAGACCGGATCCGCATTGTTAACCAGAAGCTTTATCTCGCTGGCAAGGAGATGGAAGAGCCTTACATTTTTCACAAAGACGCTGGTCATACAAGTCTCCCTATCCGCGACAGCTTTCCAATATCCAAACAGCAGTTAAGTCACTTTGCCGATTACCAGCAGAACCGCGATGTCTTCGACAGCTATTTCTACTACAGAGATTTCATGCAGGGCGATGAGATCGTTGTCCCGCCCGGATATTACTTTGCGATGGGAGACAACCGGGACAACAGCGCTGACAGCCGCTACTGGGGGTTTGTTCCCCGGAAGAACATGCTGGGCAGAGCGGTGGTCATTTACTGGTCCTTTGAAACGGATCCTACAGAGCATTTACACACTTCCATCTTGGATAAGGTTCTGCAGTATGCCGACGTCGTCATAAACTTTCTTAGAAAAACCCGCTGGAACCGAACATTCATGCTCGTCCGCTGATGAGGTTGTCTGGCTGACCATCGGTGAATTGCCCGCTGGTTTCCCGGGACAATGGGGGTCGGGGGCTTTGGATTGCTAAAGAAATTAGTGGTTCTCGCCAGTCTGGGAGTTCTACTGGGCACTGCGAGTTTCCTGCTTTACAGTCGATTGGGAATACCCGGCCGCCAAGCAGCTGAGCCCAGTCAAGCAGCAGCCCGCGAGGCAGCTCGGAAACTAACAGAACTTACCTCTCCGTCGCGGGAGTTTTCTGGAGGTGTCTTTGAATTCTCCGATAGGGAAATTAATTCCTACCTTCGCTACCAACTCTCTGCGCTTTACCCCAAGGGCCTAGACGAAGTTCGAGTACAGATTCTGGACGATGCCGTCCAGGTCAAGGCTAAAGTCAACTTCGACGACTTGCAGGCCGGGATCAAAGCAGGCAAAGTAACCGTGATGAGTTCGCTGTTCTCCGGAGTGCATGAGATAGAACTGGCCGGAAAGTTGACTGCCCGGAATGGGGAGGGAAGCTATGAAATTCTCGGATTCAGCCTTGATCGCACCGAGATTCCCAGGCCATTAATCGATCTTTTGGTTAAAAAGTATGTCGTGCCGAAGTATCCCGATGCGGCTCCCGACAAAATATTTGCATTACCATATGGAATCGACAGGATCGAGTGCATGCAGGGGAAAATCGCAATTTACAGAAGCAGCGGTTGAAATCCGGCTGGAAAAATCACTGCACTTTCGAGGAAGTTGTGCCATTGGTTTGAAGTCCCGCAAGGAGGGACATCCATGAACAAGGAACAGGAATTTCTGGAAAATATCAAGAGCGGAGACCTCGCGAGGCTAGAAGACCTTCTTCGCACGGATCCTTCATTGATATGCGAAGTGTGAGGATGAGAGAACTCCCATTCAAATGGCTGAGACGAAAAATCAACTTCTTGTAATCAAAATCCTTCGACAGCATGAAGTGGTTCGTTCTTCCTGCGCATAAGCTCGATCCGCTTCCCCAGTCGTTTATCCCCAACCGGCCTGGCTCCGGCATTGGAGCCTTCTATCGGCCTACCGTCTAAAACAGCTTGGTAATCTGTCATGATTTCAATATGTTATGGGTTCTGAGAGGGAAAGTGGTGGATCAGTATCACCCGTGCAATCATTTTTCAACATCGCGAACATTCTAAGCAGGTATAGCGTAAGTCCGGTAGCGAGACGGTAAGGGACTTAAAGGAAAGGCGACAGGATGAGCCTGGATCGTCCGTATGATGAGAATGACCTGATCGCAAGGCTCAAACATGGTGACGAAAGTGGTCTCGCCAGCCTAATGGATCATCATGGGTCTGATTTGATGCATTACCTGGTTTCCATTTTGGGGAGGCAGGAACTTGCCGAGGACGTTTTTCAGGACACCTGGGTCAAAGTGATGGGAAAAATCGGGAGCTTCCACCACGGGATGTCGTTTGCACCCTGGCTGTTCAGGATAGCTCGGAACCGTGCCTATGATCTCTTGCGTGAAAAGAAGCGCAAGCAAAGAA
>JBGOTQ010000030.1:0-34468 GCA_041476565.1 Terriglobia bacterium
CAGGAATTGTAGCTACAGTTAATGAGCAGCGACCGGGAGGTTAATGGGGCGCCGTTTCGCTGGCCGTGGCTGTGATCGAATCGACTTTAGGCCTAACACGACCAGGTAAAGCCAACGAGGGAGATGAACTCGGCTTGGCTTACACCGCCGCAAGAGCGTCGCACAACTTTTTTGGCCCAACGACGTTTTTTGAGGGTCATCTCTCGCTTCTTTGTCGGAGAGATAGACACCGGGGTTGTCAGCGCTTGGTGTCTACTTTTGCAGAATCATAGACACCATGAGGTTATTGTGGTTTGTAAGTGATTGCAATTAAAAAGAAACTATAATATATGGCGGAGAGGGAGGGATTCGAACCCTCGGTACAGGTTTAAGCCCGTACAACTGCTTAGCAGGCAGCCCCGTTCGGCCACTCCGGCACCTCTCCGATGGGAGGAATACAGCAGGCCGACAACTCGATCTCCTGATATGTCAGGAAATCGTACTTTGACCGGGTAAGAAGAAAAAGGCAAACAGCCATATCTTGAACTGTCTGCCGACAAGCTGGATATATAGCATGAACTTCGCCGCAAAATCCACAAAAAAGGGGCGTTGCTGGGAATGAGTCAGGTACAAGTGGAAAACTGTAGGGGTGACGGCTTCTTAAGCCTTCACCTGTGAAACGATACATGTTTAGGCGGTTGACAGAACCGCCCTACAGCATACCTCCCCGAGGCTGAGAAGCTGTGAAAAAATGCGCCCGGTGGGGCACTTGGCCTACATTGCGTGCAGAAGCCTTTTGGAATCATGTAGGCCGTGTGTCCTCACACGGCGTTTTGCTGGAATTCGGAATTGTTACGCAGCTTCTGTCCCATTGCCGATGCTGGTAGTTGCCCGCCACAGGCGGCGATAGCTACTGAAGGTGGGGCGTGCGCCCGGCTCGGTGTCCGCCGCTCGAGTTGAATGAACGCGCGACGGAGCGCGCATTCCACCTTCGCTCAGGGGCCTCGCTTGTCACGGTGAAAGGACTCCATGATCTTCCGCGCAATGTCTGAGTAGGACCGGGCCTCGCCGAAGTCCGGTGGGCCCGCCAGGAACCCATCAATCAAGGCCCGGATCAGCATCGACCGTTTAAACTTCATCCCGGTCGTATGCCGGATCTCCAGGCACACCTGATCCAGCGCGTTGACCTGTCGCGGATTCAGCATGACCATGACCTTCTCAACATCCCGGCTCGCAGCCACCGATTCCGGAGAGGGTTCCAGCGGCGCTCTCCCCGGATCCACTGTGGGTGAAAAAAGGTCTTTCCTCTCTAGCTTTGGCACTTCGACAAGAATTCCCTTCCAAAGTACATATAACACAGAGCCCCGACGCTGCCGCTATCATATTCAAAAATGGTTTGGCCGTGGGACGGGGCCTCAAGCAGTTTCACATTTTGACGAATGACGGACTTAAAGACCTTGTCGTGGAAGTTGTGTTTCAACAGTTCAAGAATTTCAGAAGTCACCTTCATGCGCAAGTCTACCATGGTCACCAGGATTCCCAGTAGTTCCACCCTGGCATTCATATTCTTCTTGATGACGTCCACCGTCTCTAGCAGGGAATACAGACCCACCTGTGAAAGGAACGACGGGGTGACCGTAATAATGTAATAGTCGGAGGCAACCAGGGAGTTGATGGAAACCAGGCTGAGTGAAGGTGGATTATCAATCAGGATATGATCATAGTGGGCCCGCACTTTCGTTAACTTCTCCTTCAGGATCCTCTCCCGTCCTGTGGTATCCGCCAAGAGGACGTCGGCACTGGCCAAACGCCGGTCGGACGGAACCAGGTCCAGATTGGGGACATGGGACGGATAAGTGGCATCGGGGATTTGGCTTCCTTCCATGAGCACGTCGGCAGCGGTTGCCTTGCTGTGACCATTCCCTAATCCCATGGAAATGCTGGCAAAGCTTTGGGGGTCCAGGTCAATCAACAGGACCTTCTTGCCACTCAGGGCCAGGTAGGCCGCGAGATTAACCGCAGTGGTGGTTTTGGCAGTCCCCCCTTTCATTGAAATCAAAGAGGTAATCATAAGTTCACCGGATCCGGGAAAATGAGAGCGACTCTGGGCGGGATAGTCGACCAGACGACCTTCTTGTAATTCTACAATTCTATCTATCTATAACAGGATAGTATCATTGAAGAGTTTCAAGAGAATGTCAAGAGAGTCGATCGCACGCTAGTTTGGCGCGCCACTAGGGATGAAAATGGGGCTTATTCATTGTAGGGTGGGGCTGACTTCCAGGTCCGCGCCCGCTCAATCCCAGCCTGAGAGAATCGCCGCGACGGAGCGCGGCGATCACCTTTAAGCGGGTATTTTCAATGATAGATATAAGATCCGGCAGGTCAGACTTGTTCTCGTCGTCGTACTCGAAAGGTTCCTTGTTGTCGAGAACGAGGACGAGCACACCAACGAGGGCGATTTCCAAGAGAGAGAGAAAAGGCGGAGCCTTTCCTTTAGTGGATGGTCTTGATTTTTTTCTCCATGTAGTCCATCAACAGATATTGGCCCAGTGTGTAAGGGGTAGTGAAGTAAGCCTTCCCGCGGCACATTTCGGTAACCTTGCGAATAAAGCTGACCAGGTCATAGTCTCGGGCGAGCATGAAGGTATTAATCAGGATGCCGGACCTGCGACAGTTGGCGACTTCCTTGAGTGTTTCAGCCACAACGTGGGGGTCTAGGCCGAAAGCATTCTTGTAAATATGCCCATCGTCCTGGGTCAAAGCCGAGGGTTTGCCGTCGGTAATCATGATGATCTGCCGCATGTCTTTCCGTTGACGGGCCAGAATCCGCTGGGCCAATCGGAGTCCTTCCCGGGTATTGGTGTAATAGGGACCCACCTGGACTCTTGCCAACTGCCGCAAGGGTAGTTCTTCTGCAGAGTCATGGAAGAGAACAGCGTGGAGTGTATCTCCCGGGTACTGTGTGCGAATCAAATGGGCCAGAGCCAGAGCCACCTTCTTGGCGGGGGTGAACCGGTCTTCGCCGTAAAGGATCATGCTGTGGCTGCAGTCTAGAAGCAAGACCGTCGCGCAAGAACTCTGATATTCGGACTGGTGGACCTTGAGATCCTGGTAGTCGACATTCAGGGGAACACCTAATCCGTCGCGCCTGATAGTCTCGAGCAGGGTCCCGCTGACGTCCAGGTTAAGGGTGTCTCCAAACTCATAGGCCTTGGTGGATCCCGAGCTCTCAATGCCCGTAGAGAGATCGCGTGTATCGTGGCGTCCAAAGCTGCTCTTGCCCAGCGAGCCTAACAGGTCTCTGAGGGTGTTGTATCCCAGAAAATCCAGGCCCTTTTCCGTCAGTTCGAATCTCACTTCCCCGATTTCCATATCCTCGTGGCCCATGCCGACGGGGACGTCCTCTACCTCAGGGTTGGGCTGATCCTCGAAGGAGATATACCCTTCCTGTCGAAGGCGTTCAATCAGTTTTTGAACCAGTTCTGAAAGCCGGGTAGTCTGCTCCTCAGCCGAACCCTCCAACAATTTCTCCAGTAATTCATCCGGAAGGAGTTGATGGTTCAGAATGGCATCGAGGATGGCTTCGTGCAAAGCTCTTAAATTATGGTCCTGGCCGGGCTGAGCGGAACTGTAATAATCCTGGTAGAAACCGCTTTCGAGGAGGTAGTCAGAGATCTTACTCAGCAGTTCTTCCAAGCTCAAGGAATCCAGGTCAAAGCCTGTGTATTTTGAATATTTGATTGTCTTCATGATTCAGTTGTAGGTTCGTTTGGCCCGTCCGGGGGGCGGTTCGTAAAGGGGTTCGGTCCGCTTCTTTTCTGTAGCGAAATAGCCTTTCTCCTCGTCACGGCTGATCTTGCGCAAGGCATAAAGGCCGTCGAGGATAAACTCGCAGGCCGACACCAGGAAGGGTAAGTCATCCTTTTTCTTTACACCCAAGGCTCCCGTCCTTTCGATGAGGCCTTGGATCGCTTTCAGTTGCTGGAAGCTCTGGTCTGCCGGGATCATATCGGTCAACCTCAAGGTCCCGCCTAGATCGAACCAGTTGACGATTTGCTGGAAATCATTCACGTCAAAATGGCGGGTGAAAGCCGCCCCGACCGCCCCGCGGATCAGGTCGAGAACTACTTTATCGACACCTTTCAGTTCCCCTTCGTATTCCAATTCGATTTTGCCGGTCATCGAAGGCAGGGCCGCATACACGTCACTGATACGCGGAACGATTCGCCCTTCCTTCGTTAAGATAGCGCGGCGCTCAGCATTTGAAACCACGTTTTCCAAGACAGAGATGGGCAGCCTCTGGCTGACCCCCGATCGTTTATCCACCTTCTTATCTTCCCGAGCCTGAAAGGCGATGAGTTCCACAACCTCTTTGATAAACGCCGGGACGAACAGTCGCTCGTTGGCATACCGACTCAGCCAGGCTTGTTGTTCGCTGATGGCAATCCCCTGTTCCAAGGTGGCGGGATAGTGAGTTCGAATCTCAGATCCAATACGGTCCTTGAGCGGCGTGATGATCTTGCCTCGCGCGGTATAGTCTTCGGGATTTGCGGTGAAAACCATCACGACGTCCAGCAACAGGCGAATGGGATAGCCTTTGATCTGGACGTCACCCTCTTGCAGAATGTTGAATAAGCCCACTTGAATCTTCCCGGCCAGGTCGGGCAATTCGTTGATGGCAAAGATGCCACGGTTGGAACGAGGGAGAAGCCCATAGTGGATGGTGAGTTCGTCAGATAGATGAAGCCCGCCGCGGGCCGCCCGGATTGGGTCCACATCCCCTATGATGTCAGCGATGGTGACATCCGGGGTTGCCAGTTTTTCGACATAACGATCCGCCTTGGAGAGGAATTCGACGGGAGCGGCATCTCCCCGCTCTTGGAGGGTTATCCGGCAGGCGCGGCACAAAGGAGCAAACGGGTTGTCGCTGATCTCGCAGCCAGCCATGACCGGTATTTCGTCGTCCAGGAAATCCGTCAGGCTCCTCAGAATCCGCGATTTGGCCTGGCCACGCAATCCTAACAGGATCATGTTGTGTCGCGAGAGAATGGCATTGACGATCTGAGGAATGACAGAGTCATCAAACCCTACAATCCCTGAGAACAGGGTCTCGCGATTTTCCAGTTTTCGCAGCAGGTTAGCCCGCATTTCCTCTTTAACCGTGCGTTTCAGCATGACCGGAGTTCCCCAACAGCTTGCTTTGAGTTCGCCCAGCGTTCTTGGCTTAAGCATATATTTACTCCATAGATCCTTTCCCCTTCACAGCCCAACCTCAGGATTCAGCAGGCAGTGCGGACATGATCATCGGTCTTTAATTCCATTCTAACGTTTGCTTGAGGGTATGGGAAATTATAGGCCTGATTCCTGAAAAGAGACAACCCTTATCATGAATCGAAGGAAACAGGTCAGAAGATAGAAGATATGAGAGAATTTTGCCTCCGGGAGAAGAACCGCACGAGGCACGGCGCCGGCTTTCCCAAAAAAATCGTGCAAGATCACCGCTTTTTGCCGAAAATGCCATTGGGGTTGATATCCTCGGGGTCGGCAGAGTTGAGTGCTGGATTAATTCTTTCATGAAAACGATCATATGGTCCTCAAACAGGTTCTATTCGTTTGCATCGGTAATTCGTGTCGCAGTCCCATGGCCGAAGGATTCGCCAATTACTACGGTCGAGGCTGGTTGACCGCACTCAGTGTCGGGAGTCACCCGGCCGGATTCCTCATGCCTAATACGATCAAGGTAATGCAGGAAAAGGGGATCGACATTTCCTCGCAAAGCTCAAAAGGTCTGGCAGCCGTCGACCTGGAACGTACGGATTGGATCGTAATCATGGAGTCGTCCCTTGCCGGTGTCATTGATCCCCTCTCACCTCGAACTGAGTTACTTCACTGGTTTTTGCCGGATCCGGTGGGGGAATCCATCGAGTTCTATCGGGAGGTGAGAGATCAAATTGAAATGAAGGTGCTGGACTTTCTCGAAAAAAACACAAGAGCGGCTGAGTCTCACACCAATTTCAGGGATGACGTGCTCGATCGAATTCTCTTTCCGGTTGCGAAACGATTTGTTGCAGGCCGGACTATCCAGGAAGCGGTCCGGGTTGTGCAGGGTCTGAATGAGCAGGGGATCAGCGCCACTCTGGACGTTCTGGGGGAAAACGTCCAGGACAAAGGCAGTGCGCAGGCGGCGGCGGACCGGTATTTGACGACTCTGGATTGGATTGAAAAAGCGGGGATCCAATCCAATGTGTCGCTGAAACTCACACAGATGGGATTAGAAATCAACCGGGAATTCTGTCACTCAAACCTGGTCCGGATTTGTGAAAGAGCCGCCCGGACGGGAAACTTTGTTCGAATCGACATGGAAGGCTCCAGGCACACCGAAGCAACGCTGTCACTGTTTTTTGATCTTTATCGGGAGTACAAGAATGTTGGCATCGTCATTCAGGCCTACTTGCGGCGTAGCGCCTGTGATTTGCAGCGAATCAACAATGCGGGGGCCCGCGTTCGGCTCTGCAAAGGAGCCTACAAGGAGCCTCCCGCAATTGCATATCAGAAGATGCCCGAAATCCGGGAGAACTTCAAGAAGCTAGTCGAAGTGCTTTTCACGAAAGGGGATTACCCCGCCATTGCCACCCACGACGATCAATTAATTGACTGGACGAAACAACATGTCCGTCAAAACCAGATCAGTCCGGCACAATTTGAGCTGCAAATGTTATATGGTGTCCGCCCCGAGACTCAACGGGCTCTTGCCAGGCAAGGATATCGTATGAGGGTCTATGTTCCTTATGGAACCCACTGGCTGCCTTATTTCTCCCGTCGCCTGCGCGAGCGCAAAGAAAACGTCTACTTCGTGCTGCGGAACCTGTTCAAGGGTTGAGAACTGAGTTTTGAACGCAGAATTGTGAATTCTGAAACTTGAAATACCAGCCAAAGGCTCTGAAATGGGGGATTGACTAGATCAGGAAACAAGAGGCACGAGCCTCCCGAGATGCCTGTCGATTCAATGATGGTCCTTTAGATTTCATCCTTCAAACTTCATCCTTTTTCAGAATTCATAATTCGGCATTCATAATTCGTTTGACTATGGGTCCGTCGGCGGGAGGAAATTGGTAGCCGCTCAATTGTTCGGGCGAAACCCACTGGAACTGCAAGCACCCCAGGGCCCTGGGTTCCCCTTCCAGATAATCACAGCAGAAAAACTTCAAGGTCACGTGCTTTTCAGGATATTCATAGGCAATCGTGTCGAGGAGCTTTTGAACCCTGACCCTGATATTCAGCTCCTCACGGACCTCCCGGACCAGGCACTCCTCAAACGACTCACCCGCTTCACGCTTTCCACCCGGAAACTCCCAGTAACCGGAAAGATGGGAGTTCGCATCTCGCTGAGAGATCAGGATCCTTCCTTGGCGCCAAATAATGGCGGCTGCCACTTCAATACGAGGCTTCATTCAAATTCAGATTTCCGATCTGCGATTTTGGATTTCGGATTCCGGGGTTTGGACTTGCGGTTCCTGAGTGCAACCAAGCTAAGTAGAGCAGAGTCGACAAGTCAATTCCTTGAACCGCCAATCTGAAATCGCAAATCGGCAATCGGAAATGGGCTTTATCCGTGGTGTTCCAGGAAGCGCTCTGCATCCGTGGCCGCCATGCAACCACTGCCGGCTGCTGAAATGGCCTGTCGGTAGACGGAATCCTGGACATCCCCTGCGGCAAACACGCCCGGAATACTAGTCTTGGAACCGTTGTGAGTGAGGATGTATCCGTTGGCATCCATCTCAAGTTGCCCTTGGAAGATTTCAGTGTTCGGGCTGTGGCCAATGGCCACAAATACCCCGTCACACGGGAAGTCATGCACTTCACCTGTTTTCAAGTTGCGGAGTTTTACTCCCTTAACTGTCCGGGCCCCTACGTCATAGACCTCTTCGACGACCGTATCCCATATCAACTTAATCTTGGGATTGGCAAACGCCTTGTCCTGCATTATTTTCGAGGCCCGCAGTTGGTTTCGGCGGTGGACCACACTCACCTTGCCTGCAAATCGGGTGAGGAAGGTGGCCTCTTCGAGGGCGGAGTCGCCACCGCCAACCACGATGATTTCTTTGCCGCGGAAAAAGTAACCGTCACAGGTGGCACACGTGGAGACGCCGTAGCCAATCAACTTTTTTTCCGACTCCAAACCCAACAGCCTGGCTGATGCACCGGAACAGATAATCAGTGTCTTGGTCTCAATTTCCTGGTCATCGGTGGAAACCATGAAGGGTCTTCTGGAAAAGTCCACTTTCGAAACAAAGGCGTGAAGCACCTCACCACCAAAGCGTTCCGCCTGCTTTCTCATCGCCTCCATCAGGTCCGGACCCATTATCCCTTCGGGGAATCCCGGGAAATTCTCAACCATGGTTGTGGTGGATAATTGCCCCCCCACTTCGAGCCCGGCAATCAGCAGCGGATTCAAATTGCCACGGGCTGAATAAATGGCCGCCGTATAGCCAGCCGGGCCGGATCCAATAATGACCACATTACGCATATCGACTCTCCTCGATCGACTCCCGTTAATGGCAGGAAGCTGAGACCGCAAACAGAAGATTTATGTGAGCAGGCGGCCAATCAAAGGGAGTTCAGAACAAAACGCTCTCATCCTGCCTGGACTTCCTTTGATTCCTCTGATTCCGCGCTAAGCGATTGCCTTGCGCAGTTGCCGCTTCAGACTGTGGATCTCTCGCCGGGCTTGCTTCAACTGAGGGTGGTCGTGAGCCGCCAGTGCTTCGTCCCGCTTCCTCTTGATCTGTCGGATCTGCACCTTGATAGTCGTTTTCTCAACGACCTTGGCCACGTGGTGCTCGTGCATGTCGAGGTTCAGTGCCTTGCAGAGGGCCACTAACAGGTCGGCTTTATGCATCTGGGTGTGTCCCTGGACTGCATCGTGTTGGATACCTGCAGCAATGTCCCTGAGTTCAGCGACCGTCTTCTTCTTCAGTTCCTCGTATGAATACGCCATAACGCTTGTTCTCCTTTCTTCCGTCCTTCCTTTTATCAGAAACTAAGGAAGAAGGTCAACGAGCATGAGCATATGGGGTGCATTCCAGAGTGACATACAACGGATAAGCCAGGTCAGGGATTCCCATTCGTCAGCGTTTGTTCTTCGCGCTTTGCGCGGCGCCTCTGGACCAAGGACCTCAATAGGCGGGCCACTGGAAGAGCAACAGAAGAGTCTGCCGCCCTTCCAGGGTGCAAACCCATGAGGAACCTGTTCCCATGGGTGTCGCGGCGAACGGCGTCGCCGCTCAACCCCTGGTAATTTCTGTCGTCCTTTCAGGACGTCTCCCGTCGTACAGGTCCGCCACTTCTGTTTGCACCCTGAAAGCCGACCGAGATTGACAATTCTTTGTCCTATCCGGTAGCATGACTTATTTGCGGACTGGGTGGAGGTTCTGCAGGGCAACGGCTCTACCCTTCAAGGGGCTACTTCAGGTATGAGATCCGGCGTCAAAGTAAAAAAGGTGACTACTTCGGTTTTGCCGACAAGGCTGGGGCGTTTTCAAATCATCGGTTATGAAGCTGCGATTCGAAGCCAACGGCGGGCTTACGTGGTTTTGTTGAAGGTGACTTCCGAATTGCCTTCGGCTCCCCTGGTTCGGATCCATTCCCAGTGTCTGACCGGGGATGTGTTTTCTTCCTTCCGCTGTGATTGCGGTGACCAACTGAAGATGGCCATGCGTGCCATCCAGCGCGCCGGCAACGGTGCAATCATCTATCATCCGGAAGAGGGACGTGGCATCGGAATTCTGAACAAACTTCGGGCTTATGAACTTCAGGACCAGGGGGCCGATACGGTTGAGGCCAATCGGAGGCTGGGTTTTGCCGATGATGAACGCGATTATTCGGCTTGCGCAGAGATCCTAAAGGACCTCGGTTTCCTACGGATTAGCCTCCTCTCCAATAACCCTGACAAGATGAAGGCCCTTGAGCGGGCCGGTATTAGGGTCGCCAGAATGGTATCTATTGAAGTGCCTCCCCGGCGCTCCAGCCGGAACTACCTGAAGACCAAGAAAGAGAAATTGGGACATCTCCTCTCCCAGGTCTGACTGTTTGCTGTCCGCACTTCGATTCGGACAATCCCGCTCTCGGCACTCGACTGCCTGGGTTGAGAGGCTTACGATTTGGAGCCTATGAAGTCGCCCATTCAACTACTGGTGCTCGTGCTTTTGTCATTGCCCAGCGGAGGTTGCGGTTTCTTGAAATCCACGGAGGCCCCAGGACCGGCCCTGGAGGGTCAAATGGCGCCGGATTTTGGCTTCTCTCCATCGCCAGGCAGGGTGGCGACTCTCAAGGATTTCCGGGGCCGGGTGGTCCTGATCAACTTCTGGGCCACCTGGTGCACACCCTGTCGTGACGAAATGCCGTCCATGAACGATCTCCGTCAGGGCCCGAGCTTCGATCAGTTAGTGATCCTGGCCTTCAGCGTCGATCGAGCCTGGGATGAGGTCAACCGCTTTATGTCAGAAAACCAATTCACGCTGCCAGTCTACGCCGATTTTGACCGTAAGATCTCCACGCTCTATGGCACCCGCAAGTTCCCCGAAACCTACATCATCGACAAGAAGGGGAAGGTTGCCCTCAAGGTCATTGGCTCGACCGATTGGATGGATTCGGAAATGCTGTCTTATCTACGTCGATTGATGGCAGAACTTGGATGATTGAGGGATTCCGTTCCGCACTTTACGATGGAAGAATGCCACTGGCAGCAGGCTGGGGGGTCCGCGCGGCGGGTGCTACCCTGGTTTTGAGTTCTCGGTGAAGCACCTTGGCTTTATAGCCGCGAGAGGCCATGAGCTTGTAAATTTCATTGCCGATCATCACCGAGCGGTGCCGTCCGCCCGTGCATCCCACGGCAATCGACAGGTAACTTTTCCCTTCTATCATGTAGTTTGGAACCAGGAAGAGCAGAAGGTCGGAAAGGCGCTGGAGGAATTCGTGGGTCAGCGGAAAGGACTTGATGTAGGCAACGACCTCTTTGTCTTGCCCGGTGCGGTCCCTCAAGGCTTTCACGAAATTTGGATTTGGAAGAAAGCGCACATCAAAAACCAGGTCCGCTTCCAGCGGGATCCCAAACTTGAAGCCAAAACTGATGATTGAAATCAACAGCGGCTCGTTGAAGGACTCGGTGTGAAACTTGTCGGCGATGTAGCGGCGCAATTCATGGACGTTGAATCGTGTGGTGTCAATGACTGTATCGGCTAATTGCTGAATGGGACCCAGACGTTCCCGTTCTTCCCGCAAGGCAACCCCAATAGGTCTGTCGTGGGTCAAGGGATGAGGGCGGCGTGTTTCACTGTACCGCCGGATCAGGGACTCATCCGACGCCTCCAGATAAACGAGGCAAACGCCCAATCCTGATTTCTTCAATTTGCGGTAGACGCGGGGGAGTTTTGAGAACTCGGCCCCTTCCCTAACATCGACTACAATAGCGGCGCGTTTGATGTCAGCCCCCGCCCGGCTGCAAAGCTCCGCGAACTTGAGGATCAGGTCTACCGGCAGATTGTCGACGCAGAAGTAACCAATATCTTCAAAGGCCTTTAAGACCGTGCCTTTCCCGGACCCGCTCAAGCCGGTGATAATCACGAACGGCGGCCTACCAGACCGTTTGGAGGTGGAATGTCTCACGACTCGATTAATCCGAAATTGCCATCTTTGCGTCGGTAGAGGATGCTGACCCGTTCCGACTCGGAATCTCGAAAGACCAGAAACTCGCTCTTGGACTGAGAAACTTCTTCCACGGCCTCTTCAACCGTCATCGGTTGGGGGGAAACAGATTGCGACCGGATCACTCTGGGAGTCTCCGGATTGACCATGGCGAGTTCGCTAACCTCCCCGGGGACAGCTGCAACCGGGCTGGCGGCAGGTTTGCGCTTCTTGGCAATTTTCTTCCCTTTGTGCTTTAACGCTTGCCGCTCTATTTTCTCCAGGATGGCATTGATTGAGGAGTACATGTCATGGGTTTTTTCCAGCCCGTTGAACTTGAAGGATCTCGACTTGAGGTTGATTTCCGCAATGTGTCGATACTTCTCCACAGTCAGAATCACATGAACGTCGATGGCCTCACCCAGGATTTTCCGAATTTTGCGCAGGTGGTTTTCCGTGAATTCCTTGATGGCCAGGGTGATTTCGACTTGCCTGCCCGTGTATTCAACTTGCATGTTAGCCTCCCTGAGAGAATTGACACTCGCGTCCCGAGAAAACTGTGATGCTCTCCTTCTTCCGGCAGAGAGGCCCCGCCAGGGAGAAGGGATTGGTGATCCTGGATTTTCACTGATTTGGGCGATCGAGTGACAAGAGGTCCGAGGTCTTGATCTTAACTCTACGCTGGTGAGTACTGGGGATTTTCAAGTCTTCCCGGTACTTGGCGACAGTTCTCCGTGTGACCATAATGCCCTCGTCATTTAGGATTTTAGTGATCTGCTCGTCAGTGAGAGGTCTGGAGTGGTTTTCCTCATCGATCAGTTTTTTCACTTTGCGTTTGGCCGTAATGAGAGGAATGCCGCTCCCGGCTGGTCCTTGAACTGCTTCGGAGAAGAAAAATCGGAGTTCGTAGACTCCGTGCGGGGTGTGTGCATACTTATTGGCAACAGCACGGCTAACCGTGGAGGGATGCACACCTACCTCCTCAGCGACATCCTTAATCATCATCGGACGCAAATAATCAATCCCCTTGTCCAGAAACTCCACTTGTCGCCGGAGGATAGCCTCGCAAACCCGAAGGATGGTCTGCTTGCGCTGTTCAATGTTCTTGATGAACTGAATGGCCGAGGAATACCGCTCTTTTACGTAGTCCCGCACTTCCTTGGACGAGCCATCCTGTTCGATCATCTTCCTGTAGGTGGGACTCAGACGCAACTGGGGGATGTCGTCTTCATTGAGAGCCACAGAATAGCCATCATCCACTTTGACAAAGAAGACATCAGGCTCAATCAATCGGTTCTCGGTTTTGTTGTATCGCTGGCCGGGGCGCGGGTCCAGATGCCTGATCACCTTCACCTGGGCCAGAACCAGGCTCAATGGCCGTCCCAGGGCCCTTGCGATTTCCTGGTACTGCTGGTTCTGCAGCTGTTTGAGATTGTGGCGTACAATTTGCGCAGCCACCGAATTCTCTTCCCCCACATGGGCCAGCTGGATCAATAGGCATTCCGCGAGGTCACGAGCCCCCACTCCGGCTGGGTCAAAACTCTGAATGACCTGGAGGGCTGCAGCCACATCCTCTATTTTGTGCTCCCCCGTGCTGGCAATTTCCTCCAGCGTGGCCGTGAGGTAGCCGTCCTCGTTGAGATTTCCAATGATGGAATAGCCGGCATCTACGATGGCAGGCTCCAGGACTGACAAGCTCAACTGCCACTGCAAATGGTCGTAAAGGGTTGTGGGCTTGGCTAGGAAGTTTTCGAAGGATGGCTTTTCGATGATTTCGGAAGGCATCTGGGTCCGGAAGCCAGGGTCCAGATAATCATCAAAGAAAGAGCCGTAGTCAATTTCTTCGAAAGGATCCGCGGGCGGGCCCTCGGTGGAGGCGGCAACTGCAATGACCTCTTTATCGGCAGGATCAGTGGCTCGCTCCTCTTTGACCGGTACCTCTTCAACTCCAGGAGCTACTTCGGCTTCTTCCTCGAGAACCGGATTCTCCATAAGTTCCTGGGAAATCATCTCCGTAAGTTCCAGCTTGTTCAAGGCCAGGACCGTTACCATCTGCACGAGACCCGGCGTCAGAATTTGCTTCTGGGCGAGCTTGACGCTAAGTTTCTGTTCCAGGAAAGCCATCGTTGGTTAATCTAATCGAAAACCTTCGCCTAGATAAAGCCGTTTGACCTGCTCGTCAGAAGCCAATTCCCCGGGAGTGCCTGAACGGAAGATTTTGCCTTCGTTAATGATATATGCCCGATCGGTCACTTTCAGGGTCTCCCGGACGTTGTGATCCGTGATGAGGATTCCGATTTGTTTGGACTTCAGGTGGTTAATGATCCTCTGTATATCCAGGACGGCAATCGGGTCGATGCCGGCAAACGGTTCATCGAGCAGGATGAAGAAAGGGGAAATGACCAGAGAGCGGGCGATTTCCACGCGGCGTCTCTCCCCTCCAGACAGCATGTAACCCTGATTCTTCCGGACATGACTGAGGCCCAACTCCTCGATCAGTTCATCCAGCCGCTCTCTCCTCTGTTTGCCATTCAGGGGAAGAGTCTCCAGAATCGCCAAGATGTTCTCATCCACCGACAACTTGCGAAATACCGAGGGCTCCTGGGGAAGATAGCTGATACCACTTCTCGCCCTCAGAAACATCGGCAGGTGGGTGATCTCCCGGCCATTCAGAAACACCTGACCCGTGTCAGGAGCGGCCAATCCCACGATAATGTAAAAAGTCGTGGTTTTGCCGGCACCGTTCGGACCCAGCAGCCCCACTACTTCACCCTGCTTGATTCCGAGCGTAACATCATTGACCACCCGGCGTCCCTTGAAGGATTTCACCAGGTTTTCAGTTTTCAAGATCTGCATCTGCGCCTAACGTGCGACGTTCTGCCTCGTGATGGTGCGCATCTCGGAATCACCTTCGACTGCAATCCTATCATCATTCAAGTACATTGTCAACCGAGGTCCGGAGCTGAAACCCCGCACTGGATCTATGATTCTGGGCGGTCCGCCCGTTAAAACCACCATGCCATCCGCGGCAAAATATTCGGCAGTGCTGGAGAAGGAATTGCGTCCTTCTTGCTGAATCTTGACGTTTCCCTGGGCTAGCATGCGCGAGATCGTGGTCTGGTCTCCTTCCTTGCTGAGGAAGAGATCAGCCTGGTCAGCAGTCATCTGCCCCATGGGGCCGATCACCTTCACGCGGGTCTCGAACCTGGCGCGCTGCAGGTTGTCTTCATAAACAAGGTGGGCAGCCTCGGCCATCACGGGACCTGAATTCCTCTGACGCTGACCGTGCTGGGGCTGGGGTTTCAGGTGAAAGACCGTGTGGACATCGGTTTCCGCGACCATTTTCCTTTCGTCACGAAAGAGCGTGATGGTTTGCGCGCGCACAACCTGGTCCTCCTGCCACAGCTTGGCCTTGCTCCAGTACTTGGCAATGCCACTCCGGGTGTGACTTTCCATGAAATCGGAAGACGCAAACACGGGAGAACTAGTCTTGAACAAGCCGGCTTGAGTTGGGGAATCCATGGAGACCATGACGGAACGAACCAATCCGCGGGCCTTGACCAGATCCTCTTGTTTATGGAGCTCGATCACGTCGGCCACCGTTCTTCCCTGAGCGTCATGGAATTGGGCGTGGCCGTCCAGGACGGCCGTATCCGTAGCCGTGGAGTAGTGGGCCTGGTCAGCCGTGGCTTCGCGCTGCCCTTCGAAGTAGTGAAAATTTCCGGACTGCTCCAGGTGATCGATCTGATGAGTTTCCTGGTCAAAGGTCGCTTCCAGGCGATCGCTCAGAGTTTTCTTGGCGCTACCGCTCTCTGGAATGAGGTCGACTTTGACCTGATTGTTGGCGATGAGCTTTTCTAAAGTATTCGTCTTGGACGAAAAGAGGAATTCAATGGCTTTGGCCGAAAGCCTTTTCTTCTCCTCCTTGGGGCCGACCGGGAACTCTCGCAGAACGCTGGGCCCCTGAGCAGTAACGCGCGAGACCTGACGTCCGTCGCTCTTAAGGGTCGCGACGACCAGTGGGGAGTCCAGCACTTTATCGCCTGCCTCAAACCCCTCCAGATTGGAGGGGGCCGGGCCGGGAGACGGCTCAATGCTGTCGGAAAAGACGCAGCGAACCTCACCTGAGGCCTTCACCTTCTGAGCAAAATTCGTCTGAGGTGTGAAGGTAATTTCCAGGTTCTGAGCCGAAAGATTGCGCTTGACCGAAGAGTCCAGGGACCGGGTCTTCACGTTATCATGGGCCACAATTCGGTCGATCCAGCGTCCACCGCCAAAGAGATAGTAAGACACCTGTTGCGCATCCATTTCGAGGAGATAACGCGGATCCCTGAAGATGGATTGCACCTGGCCCCTGGCTTCCACCCGTTGGACCGAGGAGTCCGCTTTGTCCAGGAAGACTCTGACCAGGTCTGCACGGACTTCGTCCAAGGCCTTGGTGACGGAGACATTGGAGTGGATTTCGACCAGGTTCAACTCCTTGCTGTAATCCAGGGAACTGCTCTTGAGTTGGATGGGTGGATCCTCCGGTTTTTCAGGATCGACAGTGATGTCGACGTCCGAGCGTAACCGGACCGAGCCGGTCCGTGTGTCGTAGGCCAGACCGCGGCAACTTCCGTGCATCCGGGCTCGGAAGAAATGAACTACGTCGTCGGTCTCCGCCAGGTTCTTGCTTTGGGAGTATTTGATCCGCTCCAGTCTCAGAATCGTGGAAGTCTCTTCGGACGGCCTAACGACGGAGAGATTCTGCATCGGGCTCAAGCTGCTCAAAGTAATAACCACTTTCCCCAAAAAAACGATGTCCTGACTTCCCTGGTCGAATTCGCAGTGCTGGCTCATAATCGTGTCGTAGCGGTTTCCAGACTTGCCCAAAACCCTGACTTTGACTTGTTCCAGGAGGTTCTTGTTGTCCTTGTATCCCAGGTTAACGTCCGCCGTGACATCGAAGGTCACCTGGCCATTCTCGGATTGGGAGTAATAAAAACCCTTCGTGTGCATGGCTACATTAGCAGGAAGGATTCTGCCCTCTCCTCGTTCGCCTTGTGGAAACAGATGGGTGCGTTGGTAATAGCTCAACATCACGGCAATGGAAACCGCTACCAGGACCACGATTGTGGCCGCCTGTCCCCATTTTGTCAGTCTCGATTCCATGGGCCAACCGGTCTCAGTGAATGTGGATGTCTTTCACAATCAATTGCAGGGATTTCATCGACTGGAAGGTGCTTTCCGCTAGCTCGAAGGCCAGCGAAAGGAGTTGGCTGGACTCCACGATGGGCTGGCATTGTTGGGCCATGTTCCAACCGATAGCATCCATGGATTTCCCATCCTGCTCAACACGGAATTTCAGGTGCCGGTTCTTTAGGATCCGGGGATCCGCAATCACGCGAACTTCGCGGACCAGGAAGAGCGGCTGTGGATTGGACATACCGAACGGGGATAAGCGCTGGATCTGCTCGAAAAGGGCATGATCGATATCGGAAAGCCGAAGCTCAGCTTCTGCCTCCAGGCTGGGTTGAAGATCCTCGAGGCGGATGGTCTGTCGGGCAAAATCATTGACGGTTCGGCGCAACTCGCCCAACCGGCTGATCGGCAGCTGAAAACCCACGGCCTGCGCATGACCCCCAAAACGGCCAAACAGATCCCGACAATGGTCCAAGGCACAAAGCAGTTGAAACCCGTTGGGGGCTCGGCCTGAACCATATCCCTGATCTCCCTCCCTGGATATGACCAGGACCGGTCGATGGAACCGCTCGGTCAACTTAGTGGCTGCGATTCCAATGACTCCGCGGTGCCATCCCTCGCCGTCTACAACGATGACCCAGTCACTGACTAACTCAGGCTCCGCATCGAACCGTTCTTCGATGCATTTCAGAATCTGGTCTTCGATCTGTTGGCGTTCCCGATTGAGCCGGTTCATCTCCCCGGCCAGGATGCGCGTCTGTTCCTCATCCGTCGAGGTAAAAAGCTGAATGACCTGCTCAACGTCCCCCAACCTTCCCACGGCGTTAATTCTGGGGGCTATTCGAAACCCCACATCTGAACTGGTGATGACCTTACCCTCTAACCCCGCGACTTCGATCAGCGATTTCAAGCCGAAGTTGACGGGGACCTGCAGGCCCTCGAGACCCAGTTTGGCCAGCACGCGGTTCTCTCCTATCAGAGGGACCACATCCGCGATCGTCCCGATGGCAACAATCTTCAGGAAAGACGGAAGAAGCTTCTCTCGACCCGCCTTCATGAGCAACGCCTGGACCAGCTTGAATGCCACGCCCACCCCACTGAGATTTTTGTCAGGGTAGGGGCAATCATGTCGTTTCGGGTTGAGAACCGCCAGGGCATGGGGGAGGCCGTTCTCAGGGAGATGGTGGTCCGTGATGATGCAGTCTACTCCCAGTTGGGACGCCTTCTCGACGACGTCAAATGCTTTGATCCCCGTGTCCACGCTGATGATGAGCCGCACACCCTCGGCCGCCGCCTGCTCGACAACGTCCGACTTCATTCCGTAGCCGTCCAACAACCGACGCGGAATATGGTATGAGGTCCTGGCACCCAACATATCGAGGGCCTTTTGCAGAATCACCACGGCCGTCGTGCCGTCCACATCGTAATCCCCGTATATCAGGATCTTCTCGTTCCGTTCAATCGCATCCAGAACTCTGTCGACCGCAATGGAAAGATCCCTCATCTCATACGGGTCGCGCAGGTGCTCGAATTGAGGCTGAAGAAACTTTCTGGCCTCAGGGGCGGTGACAATGCCGCGATTGACAAGGAAGGCGGCCAACAACCCGGGGATCCCCAGGCTTCTTGCCAGTTCTTTGACGACTATCGGATCAGGACTTGCCAGCTTCCATTGCATGAATCCCAAGAACCTTCCTTCCGATCAAGCCACTCAATCTCCATTGTCCGCCAGCAAACCGATTAATTCAACCTTATAAGCTGGAGGTCACCTTGTTCTCTCAAAGTCCGCGCCGCAGTTTCCTGACCGCGTTATGGGCGAGGTCCAAGAGTCCCCACAGCGCCACACAAATCCAGAAGTCAGCCAGAATCCCCCAATCCAAACGAAAGGGCTGGTGCCTCAACGATTCGGGCAACCACTTTCTTAGGCAAAGGTAAATAACGTTTCCGCCTACAACGGCGACCAGGGTCTTCAGCAGGGAGACACGGCGAAGCCTTTGCTGCATCAAGGACCTCCTGAAAAAACAATGGGGATTCGATACCTTTAGGGACGGCGCAAGATCCTGACAATCGGGACCCGCTCTAAAGTTAATTCTTGAATTCCGAACGAGTTCTAAGCTAAATGATTATGGGTTCCGATATGATGAATCTGATGGACTCCGGGGCCTTAAACTGCCGGCTTTTGGAAAGTCCTATACGCGCTACCGCAAAATACTCTATCATTCTCCCAAATGTTGAGCCCAAACCAGATTAAAGATTTGGAAAAAAAAGTTGAAGAACTCTCGATTTTCCACCAAGTTGGAAAAGCACTAACTTCAACATTGGACCTGCAGGAAGTGCTCACTCTGATTATGGGCAAAATTAGCGAATTATTGCAGCCGACTACCTGGTCGCTACTCCTGATTGATGACAAACAACAAGAACTTCTGTTCCAGATCGCGGTGGGCAAGGACTCGGAGCAGATTAAAGAAAGCCGGATTAAGATTGGCCAGGGCATTGCCGGCTGGGTGGCTCAGCACGGCAAACCGGTGATCTGCGGTGATGTTTCGATAGACCCTCGTTTTTCGGTCGACGCCGATGGACAGGTCTATCGCGACATCAAATCGGTTGTGTGTGTTCCGTTAACCAGCAAGGAAAGAACGCTGGGCGTGATCGAACTGATCAATTGCTTTGAGGGGGCCTTTCCGGAAGAGGATCTGTCCATGTTGACCTCCTTGGCAGATTACGCCGCCATTGCCATTGAAAATGCAATGTACGTCCGGAAAATCCAGGAACTCACCATCACTGACGATTGCACCAATCTTTACAATTCTCGCTATTTCAACTACATGGTTGACGCTGAATTGAGCCGTTCCAAGCGATACAATTACAAATTCGCCATTATCTTCTTTGATCTGGACCGGTTCAAATTGGTGAATGATACATTTGGGCATTTATGCGGCAGCCGTCTGCTCCGGGAAATCGGAGACCTGGTACGCAAGCATCTGCGCGATATCGACACGGCCTACCGCTATGGAGGTGACGAATTCATCCTCCTGCTCCCCCAGACGTCAAAAGAGAATGCTCTGCTAGTGGCCCGCAGATTGTGCGACCTGCTTGACAAAACCACCATCCAACTGGATGACGACATCAGGGTCAAGATCACAGCCAGTTTTGGGGTGGCTGCATATCCTGATAATGCCATCAGTAAGGTTGAACTGGTCCGCCTTGCTGACCAGGCCATGTACCGTGTAAAGAATCGTTCTCGCAATGACGTGGAAGGGAGTTAAGTTCGCTAATTCCGAATCCTCAACCCATTCTTCTCGAATGGCTGAGCGCTCTGCGTTGAAGACTGCTCTGATTTTGACTTTTGTCTTCATGATCGTGGAGTTCATCGGCGGGTTGGTGACTAACAGTCTGGTATTGATGGCCGATGCCGGACACATGCTCACCGATGCAGCTGCCCTGGGCCTCAGTTTGTTTGCCTTATGGTTCTCCTCGCGCCCCGCCACTCCAGCCAAGACTTACGGCTTTTTCCGTGTAGAAATCCTGGCGGCCCTAGTGAATGGCGCCGGGTTGATTGTCTTGTCACTGTTGATCTTTTACGAAGCTTGTCACCGCATTGTGAATCCCCCGCTGGTCAATAGCCGTCTCCTGTTGTTGATCGCCAGCGTGGGGTTGCTGGTCAACCTCGTGAGTGCTTACGTCCTTCACCAGTGTCATCACGACAGCATGAACGTGAAGGGCGCGTTCCTCCACGTGGTCGGCGATGCAGCCAGTTCCGTCGGAACCATTGCGGCTGGCATATTGATGTGGTGGAAAGGCTGGTTATGGGCTGATCCGCTGACTAGCGTCATGGTGGGGGTACTTATTCTTTACAGTGCCTGGCGACTAGTAAAGGATTCGACCGACATTCTGTTGGAAGGAACTCCGGCGCACATTAATCTGGTAGATGTAACGGACATCCTCTGCCGGGTGCACGGGGTAGAGTCCGTCCATGACCTTCACATCTGGACATTGACCTCAGGCATCCATGCCATGAGCTGCCATGCGGTTCTTTGCGGAGAGAAGGACCGGCACAAGATCCTGGAGGAGTTGAGCGCGATCATGCGTGGTCATTTCGGAATTGATCACACCACGATCCAGCTTGAGGATGTTAGCCTTCAGCACCAAGAGATGCGTTCCTGCCATTGAAAGTCCTGTCCCTGTAAAGGAACTCGCGGATCTCGTCTCCGCACTCACGCGGCTTGTCCAGGGAAGGCAAATGCCCCTCACGCATCTCGTGAAGGCTAGCATTCGGAAGGATGCGCGCCACCTGGCGTGCCACGTCGAGATTGCCGAACGGGTCATTTTCGCCCCACACCAACAGCACTCTGTATCAGGTTAGAAGCTGCCATTTGTCAATTGCAAAGGTCTGAATTACTGGCAGTTATCCGTGTCGAATGCCATTTTTGCGGTTTTCTGTTGTATTGTGTCGAAAAGTACCGGTGAGTGACCTATCCCACAGGAGCCCTCACGAAACGAGGGCGAACAGAAAGGGCTTTCAGGCGCGATGAGACGATTATTTACAAGCGGGATTTTCGCTATGCTTGGCTTAATTGGCTTTGCCGGTGGTTATTTCTTGAAGTTCCTAATGGAAAAGAACTTGGCAGTCAGTTTGACCCTGGTTGTCGTGGCTGCCGCCTGGGTCAAAATGTTAGAGTTCCGCGATCAGATTTTTCCATGATACCTTCTAGCGTCCCCGCCTTGGTGCGGGTCCGTTGTGATCGATTTGCCTGCTTGAAAAGCATGAGGTTCTGCCGGGCAACCACTGTTCTCTCCCTGGTATCCTCACACTGCCACTAAAACAAACCTTCCCCCCCCTCACCACATGGAGCCGTTCCGCAAGTGTGAGGACGTGAGCAGTGAGAATTTTTTGGAAAGTTTTCTCCGCCAAGGATTTGACAACAATGCCAGGGGATCTGATAATAAAGTTGACACCTCGATGCTGTGGGGTTAGAATGAGGGGTTTTCTCTGCAGTCTGAACTGAGGCTCGCACCCATTAATGACTCCTGAATATAGCTGTGAGCTACTTGAGTTCAGAGCCTTAATTGGCATCATCATTCAGTTGTCGGATTCGCCTTTGGGAGCGAAAGTCGTTGAGCGACTGACTCCTTTCACACAGCCCAGCGAAATTCAGAAACAGTTTGCCCTAGTTGGGGAATGGCTCCAGCTGATGGAAGCAGGCCAAAACCCTCGCTTTGACGGCATCGTGGACTGTGCTTCGATTTTTGAGAAACTTCGGATCGAGGGAACCCTTCTGGAGACGCAGGAGATTATGGCTGTGAGTCAGCTGTTGCGCGCCGGGCAGGCCTCCAAGAACCTGCTGCGGATGGCGGGCAGTAGCTGTCCGAATCTGCAGGCAGTGGAACGACGGCTTCCGCAATTAAACCAATTGATTGCGTTGATCGAAGGCAAGATTAACGAAACAGGAGAAGTGGCCGACAACGCCAGCCCTGAATTGAGGCGGCTGCGGCAAGAAGTCAGTACGTTTCGAGGGCGGCTTTATCGCTCTCTGGAGGAAATCTCCGAGAGACTCAATGGTGCGCAGGTCCTGCAGGACGAAGTTATTACGGTCCGCAATGAGCGTTTCGTGATCCCGGTCCGGGCCGAGAAGCGGAAAGAATTGGCAGGCGTGGTCCATGGAACCAGCTCCAGTGGGTTGACTATTTTCGTGGAACCCTTAGAGACCATTGAGCTGAACAACCACATGGTGCGTCTCCAGGAAGAGGTCAGTGAGGAAATCCGGCGGATCCTGGGATTTCTGACTCAACAGTTGCGGGCGCATTTGGATCTGTTGCAGCAAACCCATGAGTTATTGGGGCTTCTAGATTCACTCCAGGCCAGAGCGCGCTTTTCCGAAAAACACCACTGTACTCTGCCCGGTATCAACCAGGATGGGGTCCTCTCTATAGTTGAGGGACGTCATCCCATTTTGGAAAAGACACTCCAGGCCCAGGGGAAAGAAGTAGTGCCCATCTCCGTGCGACTGGACCACTCACAGCAAATCCTGGTCATCAGTGGCCCCAATACCGGTGGAAAGACGGTGGCCCTGAAGACGGTCGGGCTTCTTACGTTGATGGCCCTTTCGGGCATTCCGGTGCCTGCTGCTTTTGCTGATTGCTGCGTTTTTCATCAGGTTCTGGCCGATATTGGTGATCGGCAGTCCATCGCCGAAAACCTGAGCACTTTCTCGTCACACTTGATCAATATCAGGAACATTCTCGAGACGGTCTCCCCTCCAGCTCTGGTGTTGCTGGATGAACTGGGAACAGGAACTGACCCAGCTGAAGGGTCGGCTCTAGGAGTGGCCATTGTCGATAGTCTCCGAAGCAAATGCGTCATGACAGTTGCGACAACGCATCATAACGGCTTGAAAATGTATGCATCCCGGACCCCCGGGGTTTCCAATGGGAGTATGGAGTTTGACCAGGCCACGCTGCAGCCCACATTCAGACTGCTTCACGGGTTCCCTGGCAGCAGCAGCGGCATTGAGGTTGCTCAAAGGCTGGGACTGGAAGAGGCCCTTCTGGATTGTGCCCGAAGTCAAATCTCTGAAGATGAAAAATCGATCGCCCGGTTCTCCAGACTGCTTCATGAACAAATTGATTCGGTTCGACAGGCTCAGGAACAACTCAGCGAGGAACTGCGTCAACTTAGAGAACGCCGAGTGGCGCTGGAACTGGAGCACCGGCAGTTGATGGAAAGGGAGCGTCAGAGGGTCGGACAGTACTGGCAGCACGCCTTCCAGGACTTCGAGCAAGAGACTCGCCGGCTGTTGGCAGAAGTCAAAGACAAGTTCCTGGCAGTTAAAGCGAGGAGGGAAATCGAGCGGAAGACGGCACGACTCCGGGAACAAACTCAAAGCGAGTTAGCACTGTTAACAGAACCCGGGGGAACTGCCCTCCCGACTGTGCGAGTGGATTGCGGGCGTCAATTGAAACCCGGTGTCAAGGTACAGGTCAAGCGTTTCGGCCAAGCCGGGACGGTGATTGCAGCCCACAAAGAAGATCAGTGGGAAGTTGCGGTTGGCAATATGAAATGTGTCCTGAGCGCGGCAGAGCTCGAAGTAATGGGTTTGGCGGAACCTGCCCCCAGCCCGGAGCGCCAAACCCCCTCACACATCACGGTACGCCTGAGCACCCCGGAATTGGCCGGCAACGAACTCAATCTGGTGGGGTGCACCGTGGAAGACGCTATCCGCCGGACAGACAAGTTTTTGGATCAGGCTTTTCTGGCCTCGATTGCTACAGTCCGCTTGATTCATGGTTACGGGATGGGGGTGCTGAGGAAAGCCATCTCCGAATGGCTATCCTCCCAGCCCTATGTCGAAGATTTTCACCCTGCGCCTCCCGGTGAAGGTGGCAATGCTGTTACTGTAGTCTCCCTGAAATCCTGATGCGGTTTAATAGCAGTTTTGTCGATCAAGTCAAATCCAACGTGGACATCGTCCGTGTGATCTCCGACTACGTGCGTCTGCGCAAAGCTGGTACCAACTATATTGGACTTTGCCCATTCCACTCGGAGAAAACTCCGTCCTTCAATGTCCATGTGGGACGACAGTATTACAAGTGCTTTGGCTGCGATGCAAAGGGTGATGCGATCAAGTTCATTCAATCCATTGAACGGCTTTCTTTTCCCGAATCCGTTAAATTCCTGGCGGAGCGTTTTGGAATTCCGCTGCCCAGAAACGCTTTCGAGGCCGAGCCGGATGAGGCCGGGCAGGAGAGACTGAAACTCCTGGAGATTCATGATAAAGCCGCCTTGTTTTTCTCCGACCAGTTGCGGCGCAGCCGGGAAGGCCGGCAAGCGTCCGGTTACTTGAGAGAGAGGGGCCTGTCCTCTCAGACCCTCGAACGGTTTACTCTCGGATACGCCCAGGCAGCTCCCGATGGCCTGTATCGCCGATTGAATGAGCAATTTTCTACCGATCTGTTGTTGAGAAGCGGCCTGGTGCTCTCCAGTGATTTTGACTCCCGCTGCTATGACCGCTTCCGCAAGCGGGTCATGTTCCCGATTCGCAATGAAAGCGGGAAGGTCATCGCATTTGGAGGCCGCATCCTGGGAGAGGGCCAACCCAAATACCTGAATTCTCCCGAAACAGCCATTTACTCCAAGAGCCGCACGCTCTATGGCCTTTATCAAGGCCGGGAAGCGATCCGGCGCAAGAATTGCACCGTTCTGGTAGAAGGGTACATGGACTGCATAGCCCTCCACCAGGCGGGGATTGAAAATGCTGTGGCCTCCTGCGGGACCAGCCTGACCGAGCTTCAGGCCAGGTTGCTGGCCCGCTTTACCGACAGAATTGTGGTGAACTTCGACCCGGACTCAGCGGGGACTGCTGCGGCCTTAAGATCGTTGAACATCTTTCTGGAAAGCGGCTTTCAAATCAGGGTTCTTGCCCTGCCCGAAGGGGATGATCCCGACTCATTTGTTAGAAAGCATGGCGCTGCAGAATATCTTCGTCTCCTGGAGTCGGCACCCCAGTATTTCGATTATCTGCTGGAAAGGGCCCGCGGGGAGCATGACTTGAAGGCCACCGAGGGAAAGGTGGGCGCCGTAAGTTTCATGCTGCCCTACCTGGCACGGATCTCCAATCGAATCGAAAAAACGGAGCTGGCCAGGAAGGTGGCTGAGGCCTTTGGAATCGAAGAATCCTTGATAAGGGAGGAATTGAAGAATGCCAAGATTGAGAATCGGGAACCCTCCGCAATCCCGGAGGCCGCAATTCGGGCCGATCTGAAGAGCTCGGAGAAATATCTGCTGAAAGCCATCCTCGAGGACCAAACGATTGCCTCGAAGGTCATTCCGGAACTGGCGGCTTCCGGAGACCACCAGGGCCTTCAGTCGGAAGGCCTTTTTCAGGAAATTATTTCTCTCTACCGCGAGCAAGGCCGGATTGACGTAGCAGATCTCCAGGACCGGTTAAAGAATGAACAGGACCAACTTTTTTTGAGCCAGGCGCTTTTTGACAAATTGAACCCGGTAGAGGCTTTTCGTTGCCTTGAGGCAATTCGCCGGCAAAAAACAAAACAAGAAATTGCCTCGTTACAGAAACAGATTCAGCAAGCCGAAAATGTCCGGGATTACGAATTGCTGGCCAGCCTGCACAGCCGCAAGATCGAGCTAAAGAAGAACATGGCTCGCTGAAAGCTTCCGGTTGTCAATCTCGACAGGGTTGCGGCTAAGGCAAGCGCCTGAGACCGGAAAAACCGGCATATTATTGAACTAAGGAACGTACAATTATGGCAAACATTGATGACAACGAAACGATAGATTCTCTGGAGCGGAGTATAACCCTCGGGCTCGATGACAAATACGACGAGGTCAAGCAACTGATCGACATGGGAAAGGAGAAGGGCTATCTCCTCTATGACGAAGTCAACGACCTGTTGCCCTCTGATGTCACCTCATCCGACGAGCTCGACGACATGTTCTCCATTTTCCGGTCCCAGGGAATTGAAGTGGTGGATGGAGAACCTAAGATATCCGAGGCCGAGAAACTGGGGTTCGACAAGGAAGCCCCGGATGATATCGAGCTGGATCTGACACCCGGAGCACTCGACAAGACCAATGACCCGGTTCGGCTCTATTTGAGGGAGATGGGGACCGTTCCGCTGCTGACTCGAGAAGGCGAAGTGGAGATTGCCAAGCGGATCGAGCGAGGTCAGCTGAGTGTCCTAAAGGCCATGTCCCGCTCTCCCATCGTAATCAAGGAAATCATTAACCTGGGGGGGCAGCTGCAGCGCGGAGAACGCACTATCAGCGATGTTATCGTCCTCAACGATGACATGCTGGCGGATGACAAAGCGGAAGACCAGCTTCGAGAGACGGTTCAGGGCGTCGAGGACATCCAGAAAATGTTCAGGAAGCTTAACCAAATGGCGCTGAAGTTCCAGGGTCCACTCCGGGGCAAAAGCGCCAAGCTGTTGCGAAAACAACGCTTTGCCTTAGCCCGCCAGCGCATCCTGATTTCGCGGGCTGTTCGAAGGCTGGAGTTCACTCCATCAGAGCAAAATCGATTGATTGACCAGATCCGCCGCATGTACGAGGCCTTTAAGCCGCTGGAGAAAGAAGGGGCCCGTTTGCAGAAGAAGAGGGAACACACCAAGGACAAGAAAAACCTGAACTTGATCAGTAAGGAGCTACGGGGGGTCCGGGAGAAAATCTCGACCATCGAGGAAGAGTCACAAACACGAGGCAGTGATTTAAGAAAGACTCTCCAGACCATTGAACGGGGAGACGTCGAAGCCAACGAGGCCAAACAGGAACTTGTGGAAGCAAACCTGCGCCTGGTGGTGTCTATCGCCAAGAAATATACCAACCGCGGGTTGCAGTTTCTCGACCTGATCCAGGAAGGGAATATCGGGCTAATGAAAGCCGTTGACAAATTCGAGTATCGACGCGGATACAAGTTCTCGACCTACGCCACCTGGTGGATCCGCCAAGCCATCACTCGGGCCATCGCCGATCAGGCCAGGACCATTCGCATCCCGGTTCATATGATCGAGACAATCAACAAGCTGATCCGGACCTCCCGAAGCCTAGTGCAGGAGTTGGGCCGGGAGCCCACTTCCGAAGAGATCGCGGTGCGCATGGATATTCCTGTGCAGAAGGTCCGCAAAGTGTTCAAAATTGCCCAGGAACCGATTTCCCTGGAAACACCCATCGGCGAAGAAGAAGATTCTCACCTTGGTGACTTCATTGAGGACCGTCAGGTTGTCTCCCCTGCTGAAGCGGTGATCAACATTAACCTCAAAGAGATGACCGAAAATGTCCTGAAGACGCTCACGCCCAGGGAGGAGAAGGTCATTAAAATGCGCTTTGGCCTGGATAATGGCAGTGATCATACCCTGGAGGAGGTAGGGCAGAATTTTGCTGTGACCCGCGAGCGCATCCGGCAAATTGAGGCCAAGGCCCTGCGCAAATTGCGTCATCCTTCACGCAGTCGCAAACTCCGGCCTTTTCTGGATGGCACTTTCAGAGAGTGAGGAACGGGTGCCAGGTGTCAGGGAATAGGGGATGGGGAATAGATTGTCGGTACTAGGTGACTAGTGCCTGGTTCTGGGTCCTGCTGCTCGACAGAACATGGGGGTGACCGTTTGGAAACAGCGGGGGTCCATTGGGGATGCGTCCTCGAGTGACCATTCGCTTTTTTGATACGCTCGTTTTCCGGTACGGAAACGGCACATAGCGGCAATCGCCATTCCCCTGGTCCCTTTCCCCTGATACCGGGACCTGTTCGTGTCTCGACAAACCCGCAGGGGGGTGTTATAGTTGTCCTCTCAGAAAGGGGCCCATAGCTCAGTTGGTTAGAGCTCCCGGCTCATAACCGGGCAGTCCTAGGTTCGAGTCCTAGTGGGCCCACCACCTCACCCGTTGTTTTGAATCATGCACCCAGACCTTGAAAGACTCATTCGACTTCAGGATGCAGAACTTCTAATCAAGCATTACGTTGAGCGCATTGAACAGTTGCCCGTCAAGATGGCAGAACTGGAGGGCAAGCTGAATGGTACCCAACAACAGCTCAAATCCAACAAAGATCGATTGGCGAAGCTGGCTTCGGAAAAACGGAAGCTGGAGGGCTCAATCCAGGATCTGGAACAGAAGATTTCCAAGTACAAGAACCAGTTGACAGAGGTCAAGACTAACGAGCAGTATCGGTCTCTCCTCAATGAAATCGAGTTTGGGAACAGCCAGGTCCGCAAGATCGAGGATGAGATCTTGCTGAACATGGAGGAGGAAGAGCACATTCGGCGGGATGCCTCCCAGATCGAGCAGCAGTTAGCCAGGGAGCAGGATGCGGTGAACGGGGAGAAGAAGGCTGCAAAAGTCGAAGTAGAAGAGGACCGAAGGCTCCTGGTCGCCGCTGAGGAGGATCGTAACCGCTTGGTCGAATTAATTGATCCCGCAATGTATGACAGGTACACCCGGATCGCCAGTTTCAGGAAAGGAGTGGCCTTGGCTCGGGCTGCCGATGAATCTTGCCAGGCCTGCCACGTTCGGATCCGGCCCCATCTCTTAAGCTTGGTCATGTCGGGAGAGACCATTGTTACCTGTGACAGTTGCGATCGCATCTTGTACTGGAAGGCTGATGCTCCCTACGAGGCTTCTACCCAAGGATAATCTGTTGACGCTTTGTACTGCTTATATTGACGGGGGTTCCAGGGGAAATCCCGGCTGTGCTGGCTATGGTGTGCACCTGCTTGATGAACTAGGTCGCCTCGTGGCAGAGCTGTCAGGACCGTTGGGCATTCGGACCAACAACCAGGCTGAATACTCCGCCCTAATTGCCGCACTCGAATTTGCTCATGCCGGCCAGATCGACCGATTGCAGGTTTATGCTGATTCGGAACTGTTAGTCAACCAGATCAATGGCACTTACAAAGTGAAAAACCCGGAGTTGAAGCTACTTCATCACAGAGCCTGTCGGCTCATTGCCGGGCTGAGGTCTTTCTCCATTCAGCAAATCCCTCGCGACCAGAACCGGGAAGCAGACCGGTTGGCTAATAAAGCGATGGACCAGGCCTTCTCCCCGTCCCAACCCCGGAAGAAGAGTTCGCCCGATCCCTCCAGGGTGAAGGTAGTGTTCCGCAATGGTTGTTTCAAACCTATCGAGCCAGTGGCTATCCCAGAGGGGGCACGCCTCACACTCATCCTCGAACCTTCTGACCCCGATGACACTGCCTAGCTCAGCACCTCCCAGCCAATGGAAAGGCTGTGCCTGTCTCCTCTTGAAGAGGTGATTCGGGTGGCTTCTGTCGTGCAGCAGAGTCGGGTGGCTTCTGTCGTGCAGCAGAGAAGGTCTGTTGGCACGAGCGCATGAACCCGTCCCGATGATCCAGGATACAAGCCGAAGTCCTACCTCTACAGCTACAGCGAATGGATGTTCAGGAAAGGAATTCTATGTCTTTGAGTTCACTGACCAGCCCCAACCGATGTGCTGATTGGTAAAACAACTCCAGTCCTTCCAGGTTGTCGTCGTCTAGACAGTAGTTCATAGAGTCGCTAAGATAGCTCAACAAAAATTCCTCAGGAAGCTGGAGCTTGACAGACTGCTCGCTGACAATGTCTTGAAGATGCCCATGTCCCTGTTCAAAGGAGTCGAGGAAGGGGAAGGGGTCACAAACCCGACTCGATTTCCGAACTCCCCAAAAAGCAAAGACAAATGGTTTGCCAGTCAAAGCCCGCCATTCCTCGGCCAGATCATACTTGAAAAGCCCATAGTCCCTGGCCTTTAAGGCAACGTCACCAATAACCAAGGCTGCGTCGTGTGTCTGGAGCATGGCCTCCACATTCGGAGGAACCGGGTTCATAGCCGGTTGAAGGCGGAATCGGTCTCGAAATAGAATCTGAAGCAGGCACACCGAGGTCTTCGAAGAGCTGTCGAGTGCGACCGTCCGCACTTGTGTGATTGGGAGCTTGCTCAAGAGCAGGACGCTCCGGACTTGTTTTTTGGCGGCCAGGGAGAGTCCGGGCACCACTTTGAGGCCGGGGATCCGCTGGTATTCGATTACCGGGATCAACCCCACGTCGACCATTCCAGTTGCCAGCAAGTCCGCGCATTGCGATGGCGTGGAAAACACGGGTTCAAATTCGTCTTTCTGCCTTCCCCAGATGAACCCCCACGAAAGAGGGTAGGAATTCAGGTACGACACAATCGAGATTCGAGGTTTCCTCATGCCGGGATTCTACCGTGTTTGAGGGATTTTAGTCCTTTTAATTCGAGTCAATTTTGGGTAGAGTACCTTCGGCCATCGGGCTGCTGCTACAGCTTTCAAGCGAGACTCTCCAATCTAAACAACATTGGAGCCACCAACCCCGGCTGCCTCCCACAACACTCCATCTAGAGGACGCCCCGAATGAACTGGCATCAAAATTATGATCCCTTCGGAAGTTGGCCCCTGTCAACAGGGGTGGCAATGCTGCCGGTCCTGGCACTTTTCTTTGTTCTGTTGGTTCTCAGGAAGCGCGTCTGGTTTGCGGCGATGTGTGGAATGGCCACTGCAATCCTGGTGGCCAATTTAGTGTTGAAAATGCCAGGCACCCTGATCTCTCTGGCTGCCTGGCTCGGAGTGGTCTTCGGCTTTCTACAGATTGCCTGGATCATTGTCTCCTCCATTTTCCTCTACAACATCGCGGTGGAGACCGGACAGTTTGAGGTGATGAAGCACTCCATTGCCTCTGTTTCCTCCGACATGCGGATCCAGATGATCTTGATTGCCTTCTGCTTTGGGGCTTTCCTAGAAGGCACTGGAGGTGGAGGAGCCCCTGTCGCAATCGCCGGCTCGTTCTTAATCGGCCTTGGTTTCCCTCCTTTTCAGGCAGCAACCATCTGCCTTTTAGCGAACACGGCCCCAGTGGCTTGGGGCGGTGTAGGCAATCCGGTGCGGGTTCTGGTGGGAGTGACAGGCTTGTCGGAGCCCCTGATCAACGCCATGCTGGGTCGGATTCTCCCGCCATTTTCCTTAATCCTCCCCCTGTGGCTCATGCGGGCAACTGTGAGTTGGAAGCAAACTTGGGAGGTCTTTCCTGCATTGCTGGTCAGTGGAGCTTCCTTTGCCGGAGTGCAATTCTTGTGGGCCAATTACGTGGAAACGGGCCTAGTCGACATTATGTCGGGGACTTGTGCCCTCCTGGTCATGGTGGGGTTCCTTAAGGTCTGGAAACCATCCCGAGTCATGGAAATCAACCCTGAGACCGCACTGAAGTACGCCAATCGTCATTCATTCTGGACGATCCTGAAGGGATGGTCTCCTTTTATCCTGGCTTCCATTTTTATCTTCTTAGCCGGCTTGCCTTCCGTCAACCGACACCTTCGCTTCGCCCCCTTGACCGTTCCGGTTTGGGGCTTGCACAACGCGGTGATGAGAGTCCCGCCTGTAGTTCCTCATCCAGTTCCAGAGGAGGCCAGGATGAATTTGAACGTGCTGGCATTGCCTGGAACTGCTGTGTTCGTCGGCGCCTTCCTTTCAGTGCCGATGTTGGGCCTGTCCTTTCGCAATGCCTTGCGGGTGTTTGGCAAGACTTTCCGCCAGTTGGTCCCATCAATGTTGGCGATCTGTTTCATGGTAGGACTCGCCTTCGTCACCCGCTATTCAGGAATGGACACCATCATCGGCCTCAGCCTGACCCACACGGGGTGGGTCTACCCCCTCTTCGGGACCCTGCTGGGATGGGTGGGAGTCGGACTGACCGGCACTGACGCTGGCTCCAATGCGCTATTCGGGAATTTGCAGAAGGTGACAGCGGAACAGCTCGGCTTAAGCCCGGTGCTGATGACTTCGGCCAATAGCGCAGGAGGCGTCATGGGCAAAATGATTGCGGCCCAAAGTATCGTGGTGGCCACTGCCGCGACTAAACAAGAAGGCAAAGAGGCTGATCTGTTCAAAGCAATTTTCAAGCACAGCATCATTTTGGCGACGCTGGTAGGTCTCCTGGTCATGCTCTACGCCTACGGAATTCCATGGGTCATCCCGAAGTAAAGAAATCCACCTTGTCTGCACAAAACGCGGCACGCTGAGGGCATCGCCTGAGAATCTCATGTTCATTGATGTGAATCTGTTATAATATATCGGGATTTGTTTGATTGTGGATCCGGCTGGAGGGACGATGAGTTACCGTAACAAGTTTTCTCTAATTTTGATATCGACCATTTTCGTTTTCTATGCAGTGGTCGGAGGACTGCTAGGACGAGTGACTGCCAAGGAAGGAGCCTACTCGCAGCTTTCCGTTTTCAACGAAGTATTATCCAAGATTCGGACCAGTTATGTTGAAGAACCCAATATCACCGAGGTGATGCACGGTGCCCTACGGGGTCTCCTGGAATCGTTGGATTCTTACAGTGCTTTCCTGACCGCTGACGAGTACGATCGCTATCGAAAACACAAGGCCAATGGCAATGCGGATATCGGGCTGGATCTCTCCAAGGAAAAGTTACTGGGTTATGCTTACGTCGTGCATCCGATTGAAGGTTGTGCGGGTGGTCGGGCTGGGGTCAAGGCCGGGGATGTCATTGAATCGATTGAAGACGTATCGACTCGCGACATCAGCCTGCTCCAAACCGAAGCCCTTCTAACGGGTCCGGTGGGCTCGTCTGTGAAGCTGAAGCTGCTGCGCCGAGGTCGGAACGAACCTTTGGATTTGAGTTTGGTTCGTGAAGAGGACCGAATCCCCCCCGTGAAAGCCACCTTGCTTGAGAATAAAATAGGGTACCTAAAAGTTTACCGGTTTACTCCGGGAGTAAGCGAAGAGATCCGCAGCAAAGTGTTGCACCTCACCAAAAACGGGGCGGTCCGTTTTATTCTTGATGTCCGTAATTGCGGTGGTGACGACTACGAGGAGGGCATCAAGGTGGCCAGTCTCTTCCTGGACCATGGCGTAATCGCCTACTCCCAGGGCCAGAAGTCGGTCAAGCGGGAATATGTGGCCGATCCCACCAAAAATGTCACTCGGCAGCCCCTGGCCGTGCTGCAGAATTACGGAAGTGCGGCGGCCGCAGAGATTGTCTCGGCAGCCATCAAAGAGAACCGGCGGGGGGAGGTCGTGGGTGTTCGGAGTTTCGGGAAAGCTTCATTACAAAAGCTCTTTCCCCTTGACAATGACACAGCCATCTTGCTTTCGGTAGCCAAGTTTTATTCGCAATCTGGAAAGGTTATCCAGGACAACGGAGTAGCTCCCGACCAGGAAGTGAAAGACGGGCTGGAGGCCTTTAAAGGGGATATCGAATCTCCAGAGGACGATGATTCGGTCGAGAGTCCCGCTGGAACTGAAGCCAAACCGGAAACACAGGAGGATCGCCAGCTAAAGAAAGCCATCGAGATATTGACGGCTCCTCCAGTGGAGCGGCAAAAAGCGGCCTAGTATCGATCCACAGGACCAATTAGCGCAATCTGGCGCGAATCAGCAAAAGTTTGGACGACACCCCCTCCACGAGAAGTTGAAAGGACCACACAGGGCAGTTTCGGCTGCCCTTTTTTCTTGCCCCCTGCGAGGCCGGTCTTAGGCGAGGGTGTCCGTCTTACAGGACGACTAGTTTCCACTCATGTTAGTAAATCTGAACCAGGTCAGTAAGGCTTTTGGGTCAAACGAACTCTTCCGGGATGTGACGTTTCAAATCAACCCCGGTGATAAGGTGGGGCTCGTAGGGCGCAACGGCGTGGGAAAAACGACGCTTCTTCGCCTGATTCTGGGAGAAACTGAACCCGACCAGGGGCAGATTCATCGGCATCCCCAACTACGCATCGGTTTCATGCAGCAGATTACACGGCTAGATTCTGAGCAGACCCTTCTCGGCGAAGCTCTCTCCGTTTTTCGACGACTGGAGGAAATGGAACAAGAGATCAATCGCCTGGAAGCCGAAATCGAATTGAAGGCCAAGGATTCTGAATTACAATCCTTGCTCGACCGGTACAGCATGATGCAGACTCGATGGGAAATGGAGGGGGGGTACGATTACAAAGCTAGGACTGAGGCTGTTCTTTTTGGGCTGGGATTCTCGAGGTCCGATCTGGATCGAAACGCCTCACAGCTGAGCGGCGGCGAAAAGAACCGAGTCAATTTGGTCAAACTCCTGCTGGTCGAACCGAATCTCCTGCTGCTGGACGAACC
>JBGOTQ010000031.1:0-34186 GCA_041476565.1 Terriglobia bacterium
CTCCTGATGGTTGTTAGCCCCGCTCAGGTATGGATTGTCCGCAGCCCCTTTAGCGAAATCCTGACTCAATTGTTCTTCCTGGCTGGCCTTTGGATGCTGGCCGTGGCTGCGGCAAACTCCCACCGGCGATCCAGTCTGCTGGCAGGACTCTTTGTGGGTGCGACTCTTCTGGTCAGATTCGATTCTGTCCTGGTCGTCGCCGTGCTAATCATTCTCACGACTTGGCTAATGACTCCCTGGGGAAGCAGATTGCATTCCTTCCCGAAGATGCCATTATTGCTCGGAACAGTGCTGGTCACCTTGTATGCTTTTCTGCATGCCGTGCTGTTCTCTTATCCATACCTGGAGAGTGTCCTGGATAGCACCATGGGCCCGCGGTCCAGGAGTGGCCTGGAAAGGCTCATGGCCGGACAAAGCGTCTGGAGTGTGGTAGCCGCCTCGGGGCTTATTGTTTTGGCCGCCTCCATTATTATCTGGCGCTGGCTCGGATCCGGAAGACCTATTAGGAGTTCCCAATTTCCTGCGGGTTCCAATGATGGTTTCAGTGAGAGTGGCGCACCAAGAACAAGTCTCACTTCTCCTCGAGAAAACGAGCGGAGCCGAAAGAAGGGCCGGCTGTTCATCGGGCTTTCGATTGGAATCACTCTCCTTGGCTTCTATGGCTATTTCATAAGACCAACGCTGACATCAGCCAGGGAGATGGTTGTTCTCTCACCTCCCCACAGTGGGACGATCGCGCTTCTGAATGAAATCAATCTCCCTCGCCTGGGGTGGTACCTGACTCCTCTCGGCCTGTTGTGCGCCTACATCGGATTACTGATTGCCCTGCAGCAGTTGATCCACCGAAAAGCTCTGGTGCTGCTTCCTTTCCTTGTCAGTTTCGGGGCCGCCTCCGTGTTTTTCCTCACGAAGTCCAGGATCTTCCCCGACAATTACTGGGTTATTCGCCGCTATGTGCCCTTTGTCATTCCCGGTTGCCTGTTGCTGGCGGCGCTTACTGTCGTTTGGATTGCTGGTTTCTCTGGGAATGCAAAGCGAATTCGGTATTCTATCTCAGTCCTGAGGTACCTGCCTCGATTAGCCTCAGGGGTTGTCCTCATTCTGATTCTAGCTGGGAACTTGGGGAATCTCATGCCGTTTATGAAGGAGGCAGAACTCGGCGGATCCTTGCTTCAGCTGGGGACTCTCGCGGGCATGCTCCAACCGGCAGATATCGTGCTCATCGAAAATGGAAAATCCGAGGACTTCTTCTCAGGTCCCCTGAAGTGCATTTTCCATGAAGATATCTACCCGCTTGCCAGCCAGCGCCCCAACGTTCATAGCTTCGAAAAGCTCGTGGGGGGCTGGTTGCGGAAGGGGAAGAGGGTCAAATTGATTGCCTCCGAAGAAGCAACGGCTCTGCCTAGCCGGCGAATTCAGTTCATTCCCCAATCTCGCTTGGAGTTCCGTACTGAATGGGTGGAATCTCCGTACGAACGGCTTCCCCGGGTTATGGAGGTCCTCCGTCTTCATTTGCAGATCTATGAGGTTCAGGGAGGAGAAGACGTGTCGGTCTCTACCTCCATCCCGGTGAATTTTGGATATAACTTCGGGTTTCGCACCTCCGGATTCTACAGGACGGAACTGACCACCAGTGACGAGACCTACCGTTGGACCGAGGCCTCCGCCTCCATCGATTTGCCCGAGATTAATAACTCCACGGATGCACTCCTGATTCTACGGCTCGGCCAGGATCTGCCCGAGGGTGTGGATTTGGGTCCGGCAAGAATTCTCTTCAATGGAGAAGCAATCGTCGAAGCCCGATTTCGTGGCAAGCTGCGGGTTGTCAAGTACCCCCTCCCTCGATCCTTATTGAACTTAAAGGGCATTAACAAGGTAGAATTCCTCACTCCCACGTTCAACCCGGCTGGCCATGGCTTCAGCGAAGACAAAAGGGAGTTGGGCCTCATGGTGGACTCCCTGAAGCTTCAGTCGCTGATACCCATCAGTTCTGCAAACCCATATCAGGTGAGCTTAAGTTCCGAGCTAGGAGATGTCGATGCTGATCTGACCGGTTTCTATTTGAGGGGTTCAGACCAGTACCGCTGGGCTGAGCCAGTGGCCAGGATTGACCTTCCACTGGTATTGAAGGACGATGACGAAATGCAGCTTGTGGTTCGGGCAGTCAAGTCTTGCCCGGATCCGAGTTTCCGTCAAATGTTAACCGTCTCTCTAGACGGAAAGAAGCTCGGAAGTGCCGAATTGACCGGCATTGGAGACCAGTTCAAGTGCTACGGATTCCCAATCCCCCGTAATCTGACGCACTCTCGCACCCCTTCTGTTGAGATTCGGGTAGACCCCCCTTGGACTCCCAAGAGTTCCGGCCAGTCGGTAGATTGGCGAACCTTAGGTTGTGCCGTGGATTGGGTGAGGATTGAGGGGAGTCGATAGGTGGTGGAAAACGGCCCAGGTTGACGTGAGCATACGAAGTTTTGGAACGGGGTGTTGGCGTTTAGCTTGCCGTATAGACTGTGAATAGGGAGTTCAAGACACTCGCCAGCCCCGAAACGAAGCGGTATAGTCTAGCCCATGGCGGGCGGCAACAGCCGCCAAGCCGTGGGTTCAGATTGCTTCAACCCAAGCGGGGAATGCCTTCGCGCCTTCAATCTCTCGCTCTGTAGCTCACGGGATGGACACGAAGACGTTTTTCTCGTTGGCCAAATCTCGAGCTGAAGGGGTGACGACAGTCTTGGGATTGATATATATTTTTGCCCCCTTCGCCATGGCGCTACGGACATCTTCTTCGCACACAAATTTGACAGCCTGTCCTGCTTGCTCCGCCATGTGGCTTTGCCGGCCTGTACTGACGGCTGGGGCCGAATCGTCGGCAGTCGATTGCGGAGCCCTGGCGTAGGCAATCCGCTTTACATTGATTAGGTGGAGAGGCGAGATATTGTCCGAACTGATGTTCCCGCCCATAGTGCCACAGCCCAGAGTCATGGAAGGGAACAACTTCGTAGTGTAGCCCACTGCCCCCAGCGACGACTGAGTATTCACGATAATTCGGGAGACTGGTTTATAGAGGCCGAACTGGCGGATAATCTCGTCATTTTGTGAATGAATGGACAGAGTATGACCCAACCCGCCGAAGTTCAACAGCTCGACGCAACGATTACAGGCTGCTTTCCAGTCTTTCTCAACATAAAAAGCCAGGATAGGAGAGAGCTTCTCCATCGAGAGAGGATAGTCGCGTCCCACTCCTTTTAAGGGGGCTACGAGCGCTCGGGTTCTTTCAGGCACCGGGATGCCAACCATGGCTGCAATTACGGTGGCGGCGCGCCCAACAATCTGAGTATTGATCGAACGATTTGGCGTTACAACCAGTTTACTCAAGACCGTAGTCTCGGTCTCATTCAGGATATAGCCACCCTGGGCTTTGACTTCTTCCACCACCTTCTCCCGGATGGCTTCATCGGTGATGATCGCCTGTTCCGAGCAACAGAGGGTTCCATAATCGAAGCATTTCCCTGTGATGACGTCGCTGACCGCCTTCGGGACATTGGCCGAGGACTCGATATAAGCGGGGACATTGCCGGGACCCACGCCGTAAGCGGGCTTCCCGGCACTGTAGGCAGCCCTGACCAACCCTAATCCCCCAGTCGCCAGGATCAGGGCGGTCTTGCGATGTTTCATTAATTCCTGGGTCCCCTCCAAGGTCGTAACTGACATGCATTGGATGATCCCGTCGGGGGCTCCGGCAGCCCTGGCAGCCTCCATAAGAATCCGGGCAGTTTCCAGCACGCACTGAGTGGCAGCCGGGTGTGGGCTTAATACTATGCTGTTCCTCGATTTCAGTGCGATCAGGGCTTTGAAAATAGCGGTGGATGTCGGGTTGGTAGAGGGGATGACAGCGGCGACCACTCCCACCGGCGAGGCAATCTCGATGATACCGTTAACCCGGTCCTCGCGAATCACACCAGCGGTCTTCAGGCCCTTAATCCCCTGATAGACTGTCTCGGCACCGAACCGGTTCTTGAGAATCTTGTCTTCCACGTTTCCGTAACCTGTCTCCTGTACGGCCATTCGTGCCAAGTGTTCGGCTTCGCGCAGGCCGGCGCGGGAGAGGGCGTAGACGATAGAGTCTATGCGGTCTTGGGAAAAATCGGCAAAAGCCTGTTGGGCCTCGAAAGCTTTTTCAACCAGGTCTCTCGCCTGCTGAATGGCTTGAAGATCTTTGTCCATGGCGAAACCCTACCACTTACGAACCACCACCGTCAAGGTATGTCGAGGCCCTGCTTTTATTGTTTCCCGACGCGGTACAAGGGGCCAAAGAGGGATTCCTTGACAAGATTCTTCGCGGGTCAATAGAATGGCTGCGTTCGGACCTGAGGAGGTGGCTCGTTTGTCTTTTGGAGTGAATCTGAGGCGGGAAAGGGAGTTGCGGGGGATCACCCTGGACGAGATCTCCCGGGAAACCAAAATCAGTGTGCGGTTCCTAGAAGCTCTGGAGTCTGACAAGCTTGATCAACTCCCCGGAGGGGTATTCCGGCGGGGGTTTGTCAAGACATATGCTCGCTATATCGGCCTCAATGAAGACAAGGTTCTTCAGGATTATGCCCTGCTGGTGACCGGGCCTGAATCTGAAGATGAAGCGACAGGGGGCGAAGGATTCCCATCGAGGAAACCTTCTGCGACGATCGTCCCCAGCTTGAGTTTGAAGGTCACTTTGGGCTTGCTTTTGGTGATTGTGCTGGTAGCCTTCAGCTTGTGGTACCTCCGGTGGACTTCCACCCGGACTCAGGCCCAGCGTTTTCCAGCACCTCCTGTTTCTGCCCCCCAACAAGTCGCTGCTCCGTCTCTATCTAATGCCAATGCCCAAGGCGCTGGAATTCAGCCCATTGCTTCAGCTCCGGAGTTGGCTGAAGCGGCCAAATCTTCCTCGCCCGCCTCGGCTCAGACTGGGGCACCGGATTTGTCCAGGCAGCCTGTCGCCGGGTTAGGGGTCTTAGGGGAACTGGCAAAGAAAGCAGAACCTCCAAATCCGGGAACAGGGGGTCCCTCTGCTCCGGGAGAAACTTCAGGAGAGCCGGTACTCAAGGTAACCGCCGTCGCTGAGACCTGGATGTCGGTGGAAGCCGGTCAGCAGACCATCTTTTCGGGGCTGGTTCCCGCGGAACAAGTCAAATCCTTTCCCTTGAATAGACCGCTGAAGGTTACTTTAGGAAACGCTGGCGGTGTCCGATTCTCTATTAATAACAAGCCTTTTGCAGCGTTGGGCAAGCCCGGGGAAGTGCGTATCTTAGTGATCAGTCCGGAGAACTATCGCCAATTTCTGGCTGCGGCCGAATAGGTGGGTCAATGAGTGTCGGAGTTCTAGCCAGGCTCAAAGAAGGACAGGTTCCTCTTGCAGTACGCCAGTCCGCGGCGCGCGGGGTCCTTCCTGTGGGACAAGAAGAGCTTCTGGGTATCCTGATCTTCCTCCAGAACGACCCCGACCAGCAAGTCGGAAAAACGGCCCTAGAGACTCTCCGCAATGAATTCAACGAAGACCTCATCAAGAGGATCGTTGCCAGCGACACTACGCCCGTAGAAGTCTTGGAATACTTTGGCCGGCCGCCCTTCCATTCTCCCGCTGTCATCGAGGCCCTCGTCCAGAACAAGATCACCCCGGATTCCACAATCGCCTTGCTCGCCGATAAGGTGGACGCCGATCTAATGGATGTGATCCTCATTAACATAATGAGGTTGCTCCGGTCGCCGTTCATCTTGGAAGGGTTGGAACGCAATCGTCGCGCAACTCCTGATATCACACGGCGGCTGGGCGAAATCCGCGAGGAGTTCTTCGAGAAAAGGAACACGTTTATTCCGGTTCACCGGACTGCGGCTGAAGCGCGGGAGATTGCCCAATTGCGGGAAGGCCAGGAGGGGGGTGAGGAGAGCACGGCGCTGATCGTTTACAGTGAGGAACTGAGAGAAGGCGAGGATGTAACCTCACTCACTCATCAGAGTCTGGCAGAAGATGGATTCGAAGACTTTGACTCCATGGGTGGGCAGGAGAGGCTTTCCACAATCCAGAGAGTTGCGCGAATGACGGTGGCTGAGCGTGTCCAAACTGCCTTGAAGGGAGCGCGAGAGGAAAGGGTGATCCTGATTCGGGATGCTAACCGCCTTGTCGCCTCAGCCGTGCTGGATAGCCCCAAGCTCACAGACAGCGAGGTGGAGGCATTCTCCTTGATGAAGAATGTTTCAGTGGAGGTCCTCAGGGTATTGGGAACCAAGCGGGAGTTTATGAAGAGCTACTCGGTCATCCACAATCTTGTGAAGAATTCGCGAACGCCAATCGGCACGTCACTACCCCTCCTCAATCGAATCCTGGTAACCGATCTCAAAGCTCTTACGAGAAACAGGAATATTCCCGAAGTTTTGCGAAAAACAGCCCAACGACAATTCCAGCTCCGGACCATGGTCAAGCAATCCAAGTAACTGATGTAAGACTTCAGTTGATTTGCATCCGATGGAGGTGCTCCCAATCGTGTGTCCCCAGGGGAATCTGTTGGTTCTGCCCCAACAGAGAGGATCCGTGCGAGACAAGCTCTATTTCATCACGTTTCTGCTGGTTGCGGCTGTTTTACTCTATCTGGGGCACGATCTTTTGCAGCGTTCGGTTCTCCTTACCTGGGCCTTGACCTTGGGCGGCACGACAGGCGTATCAATCTTAGCATTGCTATTCTATCGCCTGCGCCTCCAGTTGCAGGCCAGCCGTCGAGAGTTGGCTCGAAAGGAAGCTGAACTCAGCTTTGCCCTGGAAGTGCAGAGGGCTTTGTTTCCCCGTCATTTGCCTGAGGGAGATGGCTTGGAATTCTCGGCGATTTGTATTCCAGCCCGAGGGATCAGCGGTGACTATTATGATGTCATCAAGCTCCTCGATGGTCATCTGGTCTTTGGCATCGCAGATATCAGCGGCAAGGGTATTTCCGCAGCCATTCTCATGGCTAATCTCCAGGCGTTGCTCAGAACTCTGGCTGTCTCGAATTCTTCGCCGGCCGAGGTGTGCAAGCGGCTGAACCAACATCTGCACCAAGTGACCGACGCATCCCGATTTGCCACTTTTTTTTATGCGGATTGGTGTGCCACGGAACGGTGCCTCTCCTATGTCAATGCGGGGCACAATCCCCCGATCCTGTTGGGATCCTGTCAGGGCCAACAGCTCGTTCGAGGAGGCACTCCTTTGGGGATGTTCCCTTCCGCGGAGTTTCAAGTGGGAGAGCTGGTTCTGCAGCCGGATGACATGCTGGTCTTATACTCTGACGGAATCACGGAAGCCGTCTCTCGGGGTGGGGAAGAGTTTGGTGAATCTCGCCTGGAAGAGCTGGTTCGCCGGCATGCCGGCGAACCTCTAGCAGTTATACAATCCTTGATTTTGGAAAAAGTCGAGGCCTGGTCTGGAAACGAGCTCGACGACGACATGACCTTGATGCTGGTACGGGCGACAGGGTAATCCGAAGGAGAAAGTATGAGAATCGTTGGGCAGCGGCTTCGTGATCATATTCGATTATTGACTCCGATGTTTATCTTGCTGACGACAATCTGGTTTCTTCGTCTAATGTCCGCGGCCTTCAACCTGCCTGCCTGGTGGCTGCGGATTTTCAGCGTCACCGTGGCGACCTCACTCTCGGTGATGTTGGCGGTCTTGCTTATTCATGTGCGACGGTTCGGGGGTTACACGAACGTGGTGCTGTCCAGTTTGCTGATCCATGTGTGGGCTTCGGGTTTAATCATCCTGGCTATTGTTTTTTCCGTGCTTACCGGAACCGAAAATGTTTTTACCCGCCCGGAGTATTCTCTTGGGGTCGACGACCCTCTCCACCTTCGGCATATTTATGGCCACTTGACCTTCGGAATTGGCTGGGGGACGCTTTCGGGGTCCGCTGTGGGATGCTTGCTGCTCTGGCTACTGCGTCTGCTGATGCCGCTGCCTCATCAAAAGACCGAGATCCGATGATCGCATTCTGATACTCGGCCACGCTTGCGAGAGGGACTTCGTTTGTGTTAGCGTTTTCCTTTTTGACAACCCCTCGAGGCTGCAGACTGTAGCCGGAGTGCAACAGGTAGGTTATTTGACTTCCAATGATTAAAGCCATAAAGGGAACGCGAGATATTCTCCCCCCCGAAACATCTCTCTGGGACCGTATTGAGTCGTCAGCCAGGGAGATTCTCGAACTTTATTCGTTCTCTGAAATCAGGACTCCCATTTTTGAGGCCACTGAGCTCTTTGCGCGCGGAGTAGGGATAGACACCGACATTGTCTTAAAGGAAATGTATACTTTCGAAGATCGGGACGAAAAGTCGCTGACGCTTCGCCCGGAAGGAACAGCACCGGTTGTGCGTTCCGTGATCGAAAACCAGTTGGTCCAGGAGTCGGGAATCCTGAAGCTTTACTATCTGGGTCCAATGTTTCGACGGGAACGGCCCCAAAAAGGGCGTTACAGGCAATTCCATCAGATCGGGGCAGAAGTGCTAGGTTCTGACAACCCGGCTATTGAAGCAGAAGTTTTGGAAATGCTGCTGCTTTTCCTGGAACGAATCGGAATCAGCAATCATGCTCTTCTGATTAACTCAATCGGGTGTCGAGAATGCAGACCACGGTTTCTGGAGAGGCTCAGGGAGGACCTGGCCCTCAAAAAAGCTCAGCTTTGCGGCGACTGTCAGCGACGCGCTATCACCAATCCGCTCCGGGTCCTGGATTGCAAAGTGGAGGGGTGCCAACCTCTCATTGAATCGTTGCCGGTCATTACGGATTTCCTGGGTCCGGAATGCCAGCAGCCATTCGAAAGGTTCCAGCTCTACCTGCGCCAGCGCGGCATTTCTTACACGCGGGTGCCGCGCCTGGTACGGGGCCTGGACTACTACACGCGGACCACCTTTGAGATTACGAGTCAGGCCCTGGGGGCACAGAATACCTTAATTGGTGGGGGTCGCTACGATGGTCTCTCCGAAGCCTTAGGGGGAGGCCCTCTCCCTGGCTTTGGATTTGCCCTCGGGCTGGAAAGAATCCTGCTCGTGCTCCAAGAGGCAGCTCCTTCCACACCTGCACCGGCCCCCCAGCTCTTCCTGGCGCCTCTCGGTGAGGCAGGTTTTGACCAGGCGACCCTTCTAGCCCGGGACTTGCGCCGGAGAGGGGTCAAGTGTTTCCTCGATTTTGAACCCCGAAGCCTGAAGAGTGCCATGCGACTGGCAAACCGGCTCGGGGCCGAATTTGTCCTGATGCTGGGGGATGCCGAGCTGCATAGAGGGAAATTTCCGCTGAAAAGAATGAGTACCGGTGAGCAACTGGAAGTGAGCCCAGGAGAAGTCTACGAACGGATTTCTGGTAATTGACACAACAGGGGGATCCCAGGTTGGATTTTAATTAAGACGGGAGAGAGACATTGCTTTTAGATCTGCTCGATGCATTGGAGAGAACTCATACTTGCGGAGCACTTCGCGCGGACGATGCAGGAAAAGATGTAGTGCTGATGGGTTGGGTGGCCCGCCGACGAGACATGGGTCATTTGATCTTCATCGATTTAAGGGACCGTGAAGGGGTGACTCAAATCCTGTTCAACCCGGATCACTCTGCTGAGGCCCATGAGAAGGCCAAAGGCCTGCGTGCAGAGTATGTCATTGGGGTTCAGGGGAAAGCGATTCGTCGGCAGGAAAGCACTGTCAACCCGGAGATCGCAACTGGCCAGATCGAAGTTCTGGCCACAGAATTACGGGTCTTGAACGAGTCCAAGACCCCTCCTTTCCCTATTGAGGATGAGATCGGTACTTCCGAGGATCTTCGTCTCAAGTACCGCTACCTGGATTTACGGCGGTCCCGGATGTCACGCAACATCAGACTTCGCCACCAGGTCACCATGGCGGTCCGGCGGCATTTGGATTCCGAGGGTTTCTATGAAATCGAGACCCCTTTTTTGACCAAGTCAACACCCGAGGGAGCTCGTGACTACCTTGTTCCTTCCCGGCTTCAGCCCGGTTCCTTTTATGCTCTTCCTCAGTCGCCGCAGATCTTCAAGCAATTGCTGATGATTGCCGGCATGGACCGGTACTTCCAAATTGTGCGCTGTTTTCGCGATGAGGACCTGAGGGCAGACCGGCAACCTGAATTTACGCAGATCGACATCGAGACTTCCTTTGCCCACCCAGGGTCCGTTTTCCGTCTGGTGGAGCCTCTGATTGCCGAAATCTTTGCGGTGGCTGGGATCCAGATCGCGCAACCCTTTTCGCAGATGTCTTATCGGGATGCTTTAGAGCGATTTGGCTCCGATAAGCCCGACCTGCGATTTGGCTTGGAATTCGTCGATTTCTCCCCCTTGTTTCCAGAAACCGATTTCCTGCCCTTCAAACACGCTCTGGAACATGGAGGACAGGTCAAGGGCATTTGTGTGCCCGGCTGTGCAGGTTATTCCAGAAAGCAGCTGGACGACCTGACGTCGGTGGCGCGAGTTTTCGGTGCCAACACTCTGGCAAACATCAAGGTGCTGGGGGAGGAACTACAATCTCCGCTCTTGAAAAACCTTGGAGAGCCCGCATGTCGACGGATGGTTCAAACGGCACAAGCCGGACCGCAGGATTTGCTGCTCATCGTTGCCGGAAGTAAGAAGGTCGTAGCCGAATCCCTCAGTGCGGTTCGCCTGCAAATGGCCAGACAGGAAGGGCTGATACCCCCTGACACCATCAAGTTGCTCTGGGTGACAGAATTCCCCATGTTTGAATTCGACGAAACCGAGAAACGATTTGTCGCTTGTCACCATCCGTTCACTTCACCAGTCGAACAGGATCTCGATAAAATCTTCACGGAACCAGCTAGCGTTCGAGCCAAGGCTTACGACTTAGTACTGAATGGAATGGAGATTGGTGGCGGTTCTATCCGTATTCATCGCCAGGACATTCAGGCCAAAGTCTTCAAAGCGCTCGGTCTTAGCGAAGAGGAGGCCAGGCTGCGATTCGGCTTTTTCCTGGAGTCGTTGCAATATGGGACTCCTCCCCATGGAGGAATTGCTCTGGGTCTGGATCGTATTGTCATGCTCCTGGCCAAAGAGAATTCTATCCGTGACGTGATTGCCTTCCCCAAAACTGCACGAGCCGTCGATCTGATGGCAGAGTGCCCTACGCCGGTTGATCCCAGGCAGTTGGATGAACTGGGGATCCGGATTCTTGGGAAATGACGTGTCCAAGATTCGCGTCCTGCCTGAGGCTATTGCCAACAAAATCGCTGCCGGAGAGGTTGTAGAACGCCCGGCATCGGTGGTGAAGGAGTTGCTTGAGAACGCCATCGATGCCGCGGCCACCAGTCTTGAGATCGACCTCGACGGCGGAGGTAAGCGGCTCATCCGGCTCCAGGACAACGGGGAGGGTATGACTCAGGATGATGCCCTCCTCGCTTTCGAACGGCACGCCACCAGCAAGCTGCGAAGCGCTGAAGACCTGATTGATATTGCTACCCTCGGATTTCGTGGCGAAGCCCTTCCCAGCATCGCCAGCGTGACCCGCCTCCTTTTGGAGACGCGGCATGACAGCAGCGTGGTGGGAACCTCGGTAGAAATTCAAGGCGCCAGGATGGTAGCGGTCAAGGAAGTAGCCAGGCCACGAGGCACCACGATGACGGTTAGAGACCTGTTCTTCAATCTACCCGCGCGGAAGAAGTTTCTAAGATCCGAGAGCACCGAACTCAGCCACATTGCTAATGTCGTCACTCAATATGCGCTAGCTCATCCTGAAACCCGTTTCCTTTTAAACAGCGGCGGATCGGAGCTGTTTCACTTTCAACCGGTCACTCAACTTCGAGATAGGATCTTTCAAGTGTTTGGAGGTGAGCTTCTCAAGCAACTTATTGAGATTCGGGCACAGGTCCCCATTTATTCCCAGGAGGACGATGAGATTCACAACCAGGGTCCAGAATCGGAATGGCTTCGTGTTCAGGGGTTTGTCTCTAAGCCCGAGGTGCAAAAGCTGAACCGGAACTCGTTCTATTTCTTTGTCAATCGACGAATGGTTCGGGACCGTATCATCCTGCACGCGATTGGTGAGGCCTACCGGAATATTTTGCCCGCCGGTGTTTTTCCAGTGGTCCTCCTGTTTCTCGAAATGCCTTATCGCGAGGTTGATGTCAATGTCCACCCGTCCAAGACCGAGGTCCGATTCCGCCGCCAGGCATTGGTTCACGATTTTCTGAGGGACACCGTTCGCAAAGCTCTCATGGAAGCGCGCCCGCAGGCTCCTTTTGCCGTGAGGAGCCTCAAGGGGGAAACAGAATGGGCAAGCCCTTTCGACGCACCCCCAGTTGAAAGAATGAACTTGGGCCAGCCGTCTGAGATTGCTCAGCCCCGTCCGCCTATCGTGTCGCCCCACGAAACCGGAAAAGAAAACTCGGGAACGCAGGTTCCAGGAACTGAGGTTGTGGGGTCTTTTACACTGATGCCACCTCCTGAGACCGCGTCTCCCCGCCCGCTTCCTTTCAACCCCGAAGACAGCCTGGATTTCAAGTTGGGCCTACCCCGAGAAGGCCCGGGTTCAGCACAACCTCCGGTTTCTCTTCCGGAGCGGGGTGCTGAATCCCCTCCTTCGGTAATGCACGACATCGTGCCCATTGGCCAGATTGACAATAGTTTTATTGTTGCTTCAGACCGGGGAGCCCTGTTGATTATTGACCAGCATGTCGCGCACGAACGGGTTCTGTTCGAAAAAGTCTTACGGCAACGCGGCGAAGGCAGGGTTGAGAGCCAGCGGCTGTTACTGCCAATCATCGTCGAGCTCACTCCTCGGGAACAGGTCATCCTGGAGCATATTGCCCCTGAGCTTTCAGCCTGTGGGTTTGAAGTCGAGCCCTTTGGCCGGAAGACCATTGCAGTCAAAGCTGCCCCAGCGGATCTCACAGCCTCGGAGATTCAACACCTCTTAAATGAACTGCTGGAGTCGTTAGAAAGAGAGACACAGGAGGTCAATCTTCCCCGCCTGCGCGAAAAGATCGCTGCTTCAATTGCCTGTCATGCTGCCATTAAGATCAACACTTCCCTGGAGCGCTCGAAAATGGTGTGGCTGATAGATGAGTTAATGAAGACCCAATTCCCTATGACCTGTCCTCACGGTCGCCCCATTATTCTCCGGTACGAAAAGAACGAAATTCTAAAGGCCTTCAAAAGAATATGAGTGTCTCTATTTTCTTTTTGGGCCTGTTGCAGGTCGCTTCATCAGCTCTATGATCCGGTTGGCGATTTCTTTGCGGATTTCGTAGAGATGATCAGGGTCTGGATCCCATTTCCACCAGGAGGAACTGATTTTCGACAATTCGCGATCCAGGAAGGATGGATCTCCCAGCCTGGCCAGGAGTGCGAAATAGGCATAGTCTTCCATCCCCTCACGCAGGGCTTTCAGGCGAAGGCTGGGGACAGGTGCAGAAATACCGGCTTCGCTCCCGGGGTAGAAAAGGTAACCTTCCCCGTTGTAATGGTTACGGAAGGCTGGATCGGTCCAGATGTCCCTGTCAGGATTACCCCATTCCACAGTCGACCAATAGAGCAATCCCTTAATCCCGCAACTCCAGATTGACCACATCGGAAGGCGGTAATTCATTAGCGGAAAATCGATTTCCCAGAACAAGGTTGGAAGACCGCCAACTCTGGGAAATTCCGGGTGGAACGGAGGGGCCTTCTGGCAGAGGGCTGTATAGGCCCACACCTCGTTGCCCTCACGGCGTACCGAACGTGCGCCCGCTTCGTCGTAAAATGCAAACAGCGGGCACCAGATATCTACAAAACTCCTCAGCTCCCCCCAATTCTTGTCCTGGGGATAGGTCTGTTCGGTGCAAAGGACGCGGAGGTTAGGATTAGCCTCGTGGGCCAATTGGGCAAAAGCGCGTACCTGTTGGTAAGCCTCCTTGGTATTCGGTTCGTCGACGGGGTAATAATAAGCCCCTTTCTCCCAGCCATTAGATTTCAGGTAGTCGTAATAGCTCTGCAAATAACGGAGGGCGAACCGCCGATTACTCTTGAGAGGGTCGGCATAAGGATACTGGGGAATCTGGATCGAGTAAAGGTGGTGGCTCACTACGTAGCGTTTTAACTCCTCGTGCGTTCTTTTCCAATCAATAGAGCCATCGGACCTCACCGGAGGACGTAGGGCATCGGGGATGGGAGGATCGATCCGATGGGCACTCAGGGCTGCAGCATATCGTTCGAATAGTTGCAGGAATGGAGCTGACTCCGGCGTGGCGTTATGCTTCATGGCAACGGGGTTCAAACTGCCAAAGTGGGTGGCTAGGAAAGTTCCGTCGGGCAGAACAAAATCCCAGACCTGCAACTTGATCTCTATGCTGGCGTCGCCATATTGGGGGACACTGACTGTAAGGGTCCCGCGATAGATCCCCGGGGCGGCATCAGTGGGGACTGAAACCTCCGCCCAGATTGGCTGATTTTGTCCTGGCCAGACCTCAAAGGGGACTCCGATGAAACGGGCCCCTTTCAGGTTGCGCCGAGTCCCCACTCCGTTCTCGTCCAGGTTCAGTTGCATGGGCTGCAGAGGTTTGCCATCCACAGGGTTGAGGAATGGAACCAGGGCATCCGGCCACCACCCCGGGGGTTCAGGTGAATAAGGACTGGGATTTCTCACATAAACAAAATGCTCCCGGAAAAGAGTGATGGCAGCCTTCCCGATTTGATGGCCCAGGCCATCAGTCAGATCCGAAACCGTGGCAGTGACCTCTTCCAGCTTTTTCGATCTGGCTGTGATTACCACTTGGAATGGCTCCACCTCATTGCGAGCGGCAGCAATCTCGATCTGACGACTGGCCTTTGGCGGAGATGTGGGCCGAACCCGAACCATCGGGTTTTCAACCCAGACCAGGTAGGCGGGTTCCGGCAGAAGGAGTTGTTGTGGCGGGTCAGCGAGTAAGAGGCCTGCACTTGCGAAAAGCCAAAGAAGGCCGTGACCGAACGGGGAGAGTCTCATCTGTTGTTCATCACCCGGTGGCGACGCTGTCACTCTGACAATCCAGAAATCATCAGGAGCGAATCGAAGGGCCCCTCCTTTGACGTTGAGCCTCATCTTATCATGGAGCAGCATTCGAGACTCAGGATATTTGGAGGAGGAGTGCAATCAAAACCGGCTGGTGAATCGAACCGCTCTGCGGTTCCTGTTCACAGGACCCTTGTTCGTCGAGCTTCTTCTGCCCGCCAGTTTTGATTGCACACTCGGAACAGGCAGCCGTGAGGTGCAAGGCAGATCGAGTGTAACTCTGTTTGATCCTTGCCTTTGGATGCCTCTGCTGCAACGGTGGCAGAGCAAGGTTCTGGTTCGTTGGTTGTCAGCGTGGGAGAGCCGTGCTACATTCTGGAACACAACTGCTCGCGCAGGTTGGACAGTGGTGCACGACCAATCTTTATGAGACTGTACTTAGGAATTGATGGGGGGCAGACGGAAACTCGAAGCATCCTGGGAACCGAAGAGGGCCAGATTCTCGGAATCGGGCGAAGTGGCCCTTGCCAGCATCCTAATCGGGATACCTCCCGAGAAGGATCGCGGGAATCTCTCTTTTCCGCGGTACGAGCTGTTCTTGAGACGTCAGGCATGTCCGAATCGAGCGAGATCAGCAGTGCTTTTCTGGGCATCACCGGTGTAACCGACCCCTCGACGGAGGCAGCCCGCTTCTATCGTTCAGCCCTGGCTGAACGATTTCGGGTGTCCAACTTGACTGTCGACATCGACGCCCGTAGTGCACTGGCGGGGGCAATACCCTTTCAACCCGGGGTCGTAGTGATTTCTGGAACCGGGTCAGTTGGTTTCGGGGTCGATTCTGCGGGGAATACTTTCCGAACAGGAGGATGGGGATATCTGATCGGAGATCCGGGAAGCGGCTTTGAAATCGGTCGACAGGCGCTCGGGGCAGTCCTGCGGTGCCATGAGCGGGGTGGGCCGCACACCCTGTTGACCCTGATGGTTCTTCGAGACCTGAAGATTGACCAGGTAGGACTCATCCCGCAGTCCGTGCATCTCAAGGAACACCCGAAGGTCTATATCGCCGGGATCAGCCGCTTGGTCACTCAAGCGGCTGAGGAGGGCGATGCTGTAGCTCGGGAGCTACTGGCAACGGCCGGCAGGCAACTGGCGAGCCTCGCAATCACCATTCTCGAGAAACTGACCTGGGCTGACGAGAAGGTCCCCGTCTCCGGAGTGGGCGGAGTTCTCCGCACGAGTGCCCAGCTTTGGGAACGGTTTTGTGATGAAGTGATTCAGTCGGAACCTAGAGCCAGGGTGGATGCACCACAACTCCCCCCTCTGGCAGGTGCTCTGTTGCTGGCTTATCAGCAGGATGGGGTGCCATGGACAACCGAGCGCGTCAAACAGCTTCAAGAGCAGCAATCCATTAAGGAGTTCCTTTCGGATGAGATTGGGAATTGATTTTGGCACAACGCGAACTCGAGTTGCCGCGAGCCTGAGGGGGAATTACCCCTGTGTTGGCTTCCATTTGGATGGAGGTGAGTACCAGGATTGGTGTCCTTCTCTGATCGGGGTTCGTGGGGAGGAGATCGTTTTCGGACTACAAGCTCAAAGTGTCGAGCACGATCCGGACTGGTCAATCTGCCGTTCCTTCAAGAGATTTCTTTGCGAAGGCCATCCGCAGGATATGCTGCAAATCGGGGAGGTTTCTCTACCCCTCTTAGAATGGCTGACCCGGTTCGTGATGGCCCTGCGAGAAGACTTGATGGAACGCAGTACCTTGGATCCAGGCTCGTTAGACCAACCCCTGCAAATCACGGCGGGCGTTCCAGCAAATGCCAATGGAAACCAACGTTTTTTGACCATGGAGGCTTACCGGCGTGCTGGATTTGAGGTGTTAGGATTGGTCAATGAACCTTCGGCGGCAGGGGTTGAATATGCCCACCGCTACCGGCGGACGGACTTGAGCCGGCGACGAGAATATGTGCTGGTCTACGACATGGGCGGAGGAACCTTTGATGCTTCCGTCATTCGAATGACCGAGCAGCAGCACGAGGTAGCCAGCAGCGAAGGGGTTTCCCGCCTGGGAGGCGACGATTTTGACCAATTGCTGCTGGACTTGGCCCTTTCCCACCCTTCTCTGGCGGCGAATACTCACCAGTGGCTCCCTCGGACGCGACTGCTCAACCTGTGTCGAGAAGCTAAAGAGAGCATCACCCCCAATACGCGGAAGATCACGATCGACTTGGGGCAAATCAGCCTGGTGGCTGGGGAAGTCCTGGTCCCCGTGTCTCAATTTTATGAGAAATGCCAACCTTTGATTCACCAGACAATCCAAGCCGCTTTAAGTTCGCTAAGCGCCGCCATGGGGGGGGAGGAGGATGGGCAGCAAGCCTTGGCGTGCGTCTACCTGGTGGGTGGATCCTGTCAACTTCCAGTCCTGGCAAGGTCGTTGAAGGAATGCTTTGGCAAGCGCGTTCGACGGTCCCCTTACCCCAGTGCCGCAACAGCCATAGGACTGGCAATAATCGCCGATCAAGAGAGTGGCTACTCACTGGAGGATCAATTTAGCCGCCACTTTGGAGTATGGCGGGAGAGTGAAGAAGGCCAGCAGATGGTTTTCGACCCCATCTTTCTGAAGCGGACGCGTCTTCCCCGGCCTGGACAGCCCACCCTGCGAGCGATCCGGTACTATCATCCTGCGCACAATCTAGGGCATTTTCGCTTCATTGAGTGTAGCCACCTGAAGAATCAAAAGGAACCCATCGGGGATATCATCAATTGGGACGAGATTTTCTTTCCGTTTGATCCCCGCTTGGCCTGTGAATCGCGTCTGGACAAGATCAGGGTCAAGCGCTGGCCTGAAGCGGAGACCCATCTGATCGAAGAGGTATATTCCTGTAATGCCAACGGCTTGGTGGAGGTGACAATCTCCAATCTGGCCACGGGGCTCCGGAGAACGTTTAATATCCGAAACGAGGGGAAGAAATAGCCTGCCTGGACGTGTGAAGCGCCGGGTGAGGGTGCAGCAGACGAGGATCTGGATTTTGGAGAATGACGGTTCAAATCCTCTCTATCCTGTAAAGTTTCACCGTATTGATCACTGTCGTCACAACCAGGATCAAGATCATGCCAAGAATGCCGATGGTCCCTCCAACATCAAAGAGCAGATAGAATTGTCCCAACACTTGCACCTTCGGCGTATAAAACAAGAAGAGATTCCCTACAATCAGCAGGATTCTGAGCTCGGTGGGACTGAAGGCTCCGAAGGAAATCTTAAAAGTGTCCAGGCTGTACGCGGTCAGGTAGACGTTAATGGAAAGCATGTAATAGGCGATCAGGAGAAGCAGGGCCACTCGCTCGCTCATGTAACCCGAGAAGGCCATCCCGCCCACCAGGAAGAGAGTACCGAGAGTGTCGATGATATGGTCCACATAGAAACCATATCGGGGCCGCAGTCTGTTGCGGTATCGGGCCAAGGTGCCATCCAGGCTGTCACCCACCCAGTTCAGAACCAGACAGGCATTCACGGCATGGAGGTAAAGGCCCTCTTTTCCGCTGAGAGAATAACAGAGGCCCGCCCCTATCATGGCAAATAAGCCCAGCAGGGTCAGGTGGTCGGAATTGACCCGGGCCGGGGTGTGCCGGGCCATCCAGCGGAGGGCCTCTGATTCGGCTTTGGCCAGCACTCCCGACAATTGACGTTTTGCATCCCGAAAGACATTATCAGGCATAAAGCTCCTTTTGCTATCAGCAGAGCAGATTTACTTCCAAAACGCGGATTATGAAAAATCGCATCTTAGCGCCACATGTGGCCGCCGGACATTGAGAAAACTGGCGACAACTGCCCGATTTCGATGGCACCCCTGCCTGCCGTTTCCTGCAGAAAATATTAATCTCCGTTTGGGAATGTGCCGAAAACATGGCGGATTAAAAAGCCATCTTGATCACTTGTTTCGCATGTTTCTGGGTTCATCCCAAGATCGCCTATGCTAACCTAGACACTACCGGTATCGGTTTTTGGGGGCGTGATCTGCTCAAGGAGAGCTAGTTGAACCTGGCATTCAGGACATATATTAGGGAACTTTGCCACCGCCGACTGAAGGACCTCTATTGGTGCGGGATTGTTGTGGTCCTGTTGTTTGTGTTCCTGGATCTGATCCTCGTGCCAAGGAAGTATTGGGGTTTTTTCCTCACCGTGCGTTTAGCCAGCTCGGTCATCCTCCTCCTGATTTATCGGCTTGCTTACTCTTCCTACGGAAAACGCCGGCCTGCAATCTTCGGGATTGCGGGAACGGTTGTAGTTGGTGGGATGATTTCCCTCATGACCCGATACCTCGGGGGTTACCAGAGTTCCTATTATGCCGGGCTCAATTTGCTCATTCTGTCAGTGACCTTGTTTTTGCCCCTTAGTTTCCTTGAATCCCTGCTGACCTGCGGACTCATTTACGCTACCTATCTAGTCCCTATTCTTTTGCGCGATCAGATCGCGAGGCCTGACGTTTTCATCAACCATAATTTTTTCCTGTCCGGAACCATCGTCATTGCTCTGGTGAATTCTTACTATAATCAGCGTCTTCGATATCGGGAATTTCGATACCGGTATGAATTGACCCGAACCAACGAGAGCTTGATCACGTCAGCCCAGGAAAAGGTCCATTTCTTCTCCAACCTGGGTCACCTCATCAGCTCCAGTCTCGATTGGAAAGGTGTAGTCTTGTCCGCCTTGAAACTCATGAGAGAAGGCATGGGATTGCAGCTCGTGGCTTGCTTTCCCGTGGAGGGCAGCCAGCAGTTGCTGGAAAGGCCCATCACAGAGGACAACGATGAGGGGCTGACTGCCCGACTGAATCGGGCGGGTGCCCTGCTTCAGCAGTTGCTAGACACACCCTCCGGCCTTTCCCATGGGGAGCCTCTGGTTCTGTCTCGTGATACTACCCCGGAGCAGGACAAGCTCAAAAGAGGGATCTTGGACTTGCTGGAAACTGGAGCCCTTGCCATTCTTCCATTGAAAGAAAAGGGGCGGGTTTCCTGTATCTTCCTGGCCGATCTTCCTTCCACGAACGCAGATACTGGCGCAGAGCAACTCCAGCTCTTGGCCCACTTTACCAGCCCCATCTCGGCCGCTCTGGAGAAGGCGCACCTTTTCGAAGGGGAGATGAAGCGGACTTCCCAGCTTCTCCTGATTCATGAGATCAGCCGTACCATGGCGTCCATTCTTGACTTCAAGGCAGTTTGCCGGGAGTTTTCAAATCTCTTGCAGCGAGAATTTGGATATGAACATGTCAGCATCTACCGCGTCGATGATCGAAACCATCTGGTGCTTAGCGGGCTGAGGGATCTCCGGCCCGACCTGACGGTTCCGGAGGAATTCCCGCCGACCGGGAAGAATTCCCTTTGCCAGGTCCAAGCTACTCGCAAAACGATCTTGATGCGAGTCGAACAGGAGGACCTTGAGTTAAAAGAATGCCTGCATCCAGGGGCAAGATCTCGTTTGTGTATCCCTTATAGTCATTCCACCCGGGTGCTGGGGGTCATCGACATTGAGAGCGAAAAAGACCACAGCTTCGACAAGCAGGATATTACGGTTCTGGAAACATTGAGTGATTACTTGGCCATCTGGTTGAACAACGCCAACCTGTATACTGACCTGGGCCGCAAGGCTGGCGCTCTGCAAACCCTGAATCATATCGGTCGGGCCATCAGCTCCGAACTCAACATTAACAACCTTTTTGAGTTGATCTACCGCCAGGTGAGGCAAGTCCTGCCAGGTGAAGATTTCTTGATCGGGCTTCGTGAAAGAGGGACTCACCAGATCGAAGTCAAGTTTGAAGTCGTGGACGGGAAAAGAAAACGGCACATGAGCAACCTTTCCCACGACGGGCTTGTCTCCTATGTGATGCAAACGCAGGTCCCCTTGCTGGTTAAGGAAGACTTCGACAAAGTGTATAAGTCGATCACCCGGCGCACTCCCCATCGGATTGCACAATCTTGGCTGGGGGTGCCTCTTATACTGGGCGAGGAGTCCATAGGGGTCATTGTTCTACAGAATTTCAGGATTCGGCAGGACTACGATAATGATGACCTCAATTTCCTGTCAACTATCGCCGACCAGGCTGCAGTAGCGATTGCCAACGCCCGCCTATTCCGGGAAGCTCAGGAGCGAGCCACTCGCCTGGCCGTAGTCAATGAAATCACTCGTGAGGCCAGCTTAAAACTGGATGTGGACAAGCTCTTTGAGAAGATAAACAAAGAGCTTAAGCGGGTAATTTTGTTCGAAAAAAGCAGCATCGCTATCTACCAGCCTGACTCCGACACGTTTTCCCTCTTGAATGTTTACGGGGAAAACATCACCACGGGATTCTACAGAGGAATGGAAATCCCCGGCCGGGAAACAGTCATGCGAATCGCCCACGACACCAAGCAACCTTACTACACACGGAACCTGGATCAGGTCATATCCCACACTTCTCCTTACCTGGTCACCCAGGGAATCCAGTCGGCAGTCTCGGTTCCAATCATCTCGGAAGACGTTTGCTTGGGGACGTTGAATCTGGGAAGTCAAAAGGAGGACGGGTTTTCCGACGACCAGATTGAACTGCTCAAGACGATTGCCAATAGTCTGGGAACTGCATTGAAGAATGCCCGGCTGTATTCGGCTCTTGAGCAGTCTTATATGGAACTGCAAAGTACCCAGGAACAGCTGATCAAATCGGAGAAACTGCGTGCCTTGGGCGAGATGTCAGCCGGAGTGGCCCACGATTTTAACAACATCCTGGGGGCAATCCTTGGCCGCGCTCAACTAATGAAGTCGCAAAGTCCAGACACGCCTGTTCTGCGCGGGCTCGAAATCATAGAAAAGGCCGCCATAGATGGGGCGGCCACGGTTCGGAGGCTTCAGGATTATACCCGGAAACGCACTGATCAGGTCTTTTCCCAGGTCGACCTCATTCAGGTTATTGAGGACACGCTCTCAATGACCCGTACTCGCTGGGAAGACAGCGCTCACATCAGTGGGATTCAATATTCCATCACGACCCAATACGAACCGATCCCGCCTGTGGCCGGAGATAGTTCCGAACTGAGAGAAGTATTTACGAACGTCATTTTCAATGCCTTGGATGCGATGCCCAATGGGGGCAAGATTCACATTCGAGCTTGGAGCGAGGACCACCAGGTTCGGGTCACGGTCACTGACACGGGGCGGGGGATGACTGAAGAGATCCGCCAGAAGGTGTTTGATCCCTTTTTTACCACCAAAGGGGTCAAGGGGAATGGTCTGGGGATGAGTGTAGCTTATGGCATCATCACTCGCCACAAGGGGGCAATCGAACTCTCCAGCGAACTGGGCACGGGAACTTCGGTCTGTATCAACCTTCCCGTCAGCCTGAATGCCGACCGCCAGGCCACTCCTTCGAAGCCAACCTCCAGGAAAAAAACTGGACGCTTCCTGATTATTGATGACGAGGCCCCCATTCGCGACTTGTTGGCGGAGATACTCTCCGAACAGGGACATATGGTCTATACGGCCTCGGGGGGAAAAGAGGGGTTGGAAATCTTCAAGGCCCAATCTCTAGACATGGTCATCACGGACCTGGGCATGCCGGAAATCAGTGGCTGGGATGTTGCCAACGCAGTGAAGGTGCTGAATCCAGGCATCTCAGTGATTCTGATGACGGGATGGGGGATCACCCTGGATAGAGCCAAAGCCAAAGAGAGAGGCGTCGACGTAATTGTCTCAAAGCCGTTTCAGATTAGTGAAATTCAGAAAGTCTTGAATGAGATGTTGGAACTGCAGGTGTAACGACGGGGAAAGCCTAAAAGGCGAATAGGGGATAGGAAGAAACCGAAGATCGAAGAGCTAGGACCAAGGAGCATCTCTCCACTATCTACAATCGAGGATCCCGGAAATTCAAAGAGTCTCGGTTTTTGATTCCTGGTACCTGAGCTACCCCCCTCCATTTTCCAAGTTCATTTATCGATCTTTGTACCCCTCTCCTTGGTCCTTCTCTTTCCCTTTTCCTCCTTTGGCTCTTTCACTCCCTCTCCCATCCCTGCCTCTTCCGATTTCCGCTCAACGGAGGGACCTCTCCGACGTTCCTGAAAGAACCGCTTTACTTCCTGAAAGACCAACTCCTCCCCCCCTTTGACCAACCTGCACTCGGGAAGCGAGTTCAAAAAACTCTTTCCATAACGCATATCCACAATTCTTCGGTCAAAGATCATTATCGACCCGTAATCAGACTTGCTCCGAATGAGACGGCCGAAACCCTGTTTGAACTTTATCACCGCCTGTGGCACCGCATATTCGAGGAAAGGGTTGCCCCCTCGTCTGGCAATGGCCTCAACCTTGGCCTCTACGATGGGTTCTCGCGGCACACTGAAGGGCAACTTGGTGAGGATCACGTTCTCCAGGGCCTCTCCAGAGATATCTACGCCTTCCCAGAAGCTATCGGTAGCAAAGAGAACGCTGGTTTTATCGTTCTTAAAAATCTCGGTCAGCCGATGGCGCGGGGCATCTCCCTGCTTCAGAGCTCGAATTCCCAGAGCCCTCAAGGGTTCCATTAACTCCTGGTAGGCACGGCGAAGCAGAGAATATGAAGTGAATAAAACCAGGGCGCGGCCTTCGGAAATGGAGATCGATTTGTAGAGCAACTGGCTCAACGCCTGAAGGAAGGCAGGGTCCTCCGGCAAAGGAATTCCTTGGGGAATCCCAATGATGACTTGCTCCCGGTAGTTAAATGAAGAAGGTAGGGCTAACTCCATCAGCCGGCCGGCAGGAAGTAGGTCCAGGCCCAATTGCCTTTTGATGTAATCAAACTGACCTTCAGTGGTCAAGGTTGCGCTGGTCAGGATCACTGTCGGGTACTTGACGAAGAGGCGGTCGCGAAGCAACTCACTTACGCTCAGCGGCGCCTGCTTAAAGGTCAGCAGCTTTCCATAGCGGCTGTCGCGGATCTCCACCCAGCGGACTTTGTCTTCTGCAGGCGGGCCGAAAATCTCGCCCAGAGCAGAAGCCGAAGCCTCGACCCGGTCAGTCAAGGCCGTGAGTTCGACTGCCTGGGGAACGAGCTGTTCTGAGACTGCCTCTGGTAGCGAGTCCAGGTCCCTTTCCAATAGCAACAACTGCTGGTGGAACTCCCGCAATTCAGTGAGCAGTTGCCGGACTGGTCCGAGGACACTCTCCTTCCATTGATCGTTCCCGCATAGCTCCTGAGTGAAACGGACTTTCAATTCTCTACCCGGACCATCCGCGGCCACTCCCTCAAAAAAGACTGCCAGTTCATCGAATACGGTTCCAGCGACAAAATTCAAATTCTCCTTTTGAACGACCACTCTGGACTGAATATGCTCATGGATGCGGCTGTAGAGCGGAAGATCGATCTTACTCTCCATGGTATGCAGCTTGAACAGCAGAAAGGGCAGCAACCCTCGCTCCCGTATTTTTTCCCGATCTCGAAGAGAATAAAATCGCCCCAGCAGTCGGACCAGACCATATCGGGAGATTTGCACACCAAAATATTCAGTAGCAATCTCTTCCACGTTGTGCGCCTCGTCCAGAACAATTCTGGAGTAAGCCGGCAGAACCGCTGAATCCGAATAACTGCTGGTATCGCCGCGCACCGCCAGATCGGCGAACAAAAGGTGGTGATTGACGATCAGCAGGTCGGCAGAACTGGCTTCACGCCGAGTCTTGTAAAAGAAGCAACAGCTATAGAACTCGCAGCGGATTCGACCGCAATTGTCGCTTTCGCAAGCAACTTTTTCCCATACTGACGCGCTTGGTAAGATGCTCAAATCGGAACGGCTACCATCACCAGTCGTATTCGCCCATTCCAGGATCGCGCTGAGCTCCTCCCGTTCTTCGGACTCGATTAGAAGATCCCCTTCCTTTCTCAAGCCGTCCACTTTGCTCAAGCACACATAATTGTTTCTGCCCTTAATGAGAACAGCCTTGAATTGCGGGGCCAGCACATTTCTCAGGAAAGGGATGTCTTTATTGATGAGTTGCTCCTGTAGATTAATCGTATTGGTAGAAACGACTACGCGCTGTTTGTTTTGGACGGCCCAGTAGATTGCCGGGACGAGGTAGGCCAGACTCTTACCGGTTCCCGTTCCAGCCTCGATGAGAACCAGAAGAGATTCGTTGAAGGCCCGGCTGGCGGCAGACATCATGCGGACTTGCTCCGGGCGCTTTTCAAATCCTTTCAGGTTGCGAGCGATCGGGCCATCGCTTGCGAGCAGTTTTGAGATTTGGTCCGCGTCGACCGGGGTGACTTTTGCCTTGGAGAAGGCTTCAACCACGACGTAGACGTCGTCCACTCGATTATTGACGATATAGAAGCCTACTCCCGTATTGCCGTACTCAGAAGCGAGGCGAAGGTCGGCATTCGAGGGGGTCAGGATCCCCGAGGGATGGTTATGGATAATGATGTCACCCTGAGAGGCAACCTGCATTAGAGCTGCAACAGCCGAGTCATTACCTCGTGCCAGTGGCATGACCTCCTGAATCACCCTGTGTTCGTTAGCCCTTGCCAGGAAAAAGACTTCGTTGTCCTTGGCTTCCTTAATGGTGGCCTGCAAGGTTTGTATGGCGCTTCCACTGATTAGGTCATGAATTGTCAGCATCGTCGTGGTCCAGTTTTCAGTATAGCCGATTTCCGAACTTGATTCTTTGTCCTGTTCAGAGTTCAGCCTTCAGGTTAATCACATGTTGAAGCGTGAACTCTGAGCGACAAACCAAATTGCTCGTCTAGACGCGATCTGGTACCATCCCGTTGGCGATGGGACTTCTGGACCGTCTGGACGTGATCCTACATTTTCAATGGAGATTTTGAACCGGATGGTGGACCTCTCCACAACGATCGCGGGGATTCGACTGAAGAATCCCGTGATTACAGCTAGCGGCACGTTTGGCTATGGGGAAGAATTCAGCGAGCTTATTGACTTGAATGCCCTGGGCGGATTTGTCGTGAAGGGTCTCTCCATCGGGCCAATCCGTGGGACAACCCCGCCCCGATTGCATGAGACGCCCTCCGGGATGTTGAATGCCATTGGGTTGCAAAACGTCGGGGCGCATCGCTTTGTAGCTGAGAAGCTTCCAGGACTGAGGAAGTATCAGACTGCTATTTTCGCCAACGTATTTGGATGTGCTACAGAAGAGTACGTTCGGGTTGTGGACATCTTGAACTTAGCGGAAGGACTGGCAGGGTACGAGATCAATATTTCCTGCCCCAACGTGAAGAAAGGGGGCATCACCTACGGCACAGATCCTGCTGCCACGTACGAGGTGGTGAGGGCCATCAAGCAGGTGGCCGACCGTCCCGTAATTGTAAAGCTCTCTCCGAATGTGACCGACATCACCGTAATAGCCAAGGCCGCCGAAGACGGCGGAGCTGACGGATTGTCGCTCATCAATACGCTGTTGGGTATGTCCATTGATGTGGAAACCGGCCAGCCGCGTCTAGGGAATTTGACAGGCGGTCTTTCGGGCCCTGCCATCAAACCCATCGCGGTCCGGATGGTGTACCAGGTGGTTCAAAACGTAAAGATCCCGGTTATTGGTATTGGTGGAATCCGCTCCGCCGTCGACGCCCTGGAGTTCCTTATGGCAGGCGCTTGCGCTGTGGAGATTGGGACTGCCAACTTCCTGGATCCCCGAACGCCTATCCGCGTGATTCAGGGGCTCGAGGAATTCTGCAGTCGAAAGAAGCTTGTAAGCCTGCAGTCAATCATTGGCTCGGTGAATGATGAAATTTGCTGACCGCATCATTATTGCGCTGGACGTTGACACCAGGTCCGAGGCGCTGGAACTGGTCCGGAAGCTCAGGGGTAAGGTTGGCCTGTTCAAGGTGGGCAGCCAATTATTCACTGCTGAAGGACCTGAGCTCGTGCGAGAGATTGCAGGAATGGGCGAGAGGGTGTTCCTGGACTTGAAGTACCACGATATTCCAAACACGGTCGTCAAAGCAGTGCTGGCTGCTGAGAGACTAGGAGTTTCGATGCTCACGCTCCACGTTACTGGCGGGACGGCAATGATGTCGGCAGTGGCCCAAACTTTGAAGGGCACCAACCGGAGTGACCCAGCACCACTTATCCTGGCGGTGACAGTGTTGACCAGCTTGGGGGATCAAGACTTGAAGGAGATAGGCTGTCACTCAGCGTCACGAGAGCAGGTCCTTCGTCTAGCCCATTTGGCCCAACAGTCTGGAATGGACGGGATCGTGGCCTCTCCAGCAGAATTGCCAGCACTTCGTGAGCGGTTTGGGAACAGTCTCATATTAGTCACACCGGGCATTCGTCCTTCCGGGAAAGACACCGACGATCAAATCCGAATTGCCACCCCTTTGGCGGCTATCCAGGCCGGTGCCGATTATCTGGTCATCGGACGGCCCATCACTGCCAGTCGCGATCCTGCCCAGAACCTCGAAACCATTTTGGAAGAATTGAGTCAATTGTGATGAAGAAGGGCGGACATGGAGACACGGGCAAGGGACAAAAAAGGGGAAAAGGCGAAAGGGAGGAAGGAAGCCGAGGCTCAGAATCCGAGCGGGGTCTGGGCTGCCCCGATTCGATTTTTTCACACCTTCCTACGGTAGGAGGATCCTGGGTTCTTCAATTGGGTTCGCTGCCGTCGAGCCGTACATCTTTTCGATCTGATCCAGGAAAACCCGGCTCCTGGGGCGTGACAAGTTCATGCCCTGCCCCATTTCTCTGTGGAAGTTCAGACAGTCCAGGATGGTCCCTGTCTTCAATCTAGATATGTCTGCTTTTTGTCCGGCGGAATCAAATACGGACTTCAGCGCAACATAGATCTCTTTCTGAAGGGATCCGCCTGGAAGAGTTTCATAGTAGATTCCCTTGTCCAGAGTTTGATAGGTCTGAACCAGGGATTCGAGGGCGGCCTGGAGGTCGGCATCCACGATCTCCGGATATCGCCCGCGGACACCGAGGATAGATTTCCACATTTCCAGGAAGATGCCAGTGTGGCTGAGGATGAACTCGTCCTGCCAGAGCCGTTCTGTGCGGTAAGTGGTTGGGCCCGGCAGGATGCTCTTCCGGCTCTCATATTCTCTGCCTGACTGGAGGTAGGCACAATCCGAGGGGCAATCGATTTCCACCTCCCGCTTGGTTCCGCAACATACTGAACAGATATCCTCCCCCTTGGCCGGGCAAAAGCGTTTGGGCTGGCGCGTCTCGCAAAGGGGGCAGTGTCTGCTATTGCCTCTTCTCATCAGAAAAGATCTTCCCGTCACGGATATGGATGACCCGGTCGGCGTGCTGAGCCACATCGTGTTCGTGGGTTACCAGGATAATGGTGTTGCCCTGGGCATGAAGTTTCTCAAACAACTTCATGATCTCCTCACCGGTTTGGGAATCGAGGTTTCCGGTGGGTTCATCCGCCAGAATAATGGAAGGATTATTGACCAGAGCTCGGGCGATGGCAACGCGTTGTCGCTGTCCGCCGGAGAGTTCATTAGGTTTATGCATCATGCGGTCTCCCAGTTCCACCATGGCCAGGGCTCGCTTGGCTTGTTCAATCCTCAGACCGGCTGGGGTACCATTGTAAATCAACGGCAGCTCCACGTTGTGCAATGCAGTCGCCCGCGCCAGCAGGTTGAAGGTCTGGAAGACAAATCCGATTTCTTTGTTCCGGATGTAAGCCAATTCGTCGTCGTTCATGTCGCTAACCAGGCGCCCATTGATCCAATACTGACCTTGAGTCGGCGTATCCAGGCACCCGATCAGATTCATAAGGGTCGACTTGCCCGATCCTGAGGGGCCCATGATGGCCAGGTATTCATTCTTGTTTACCGTGAACGATACCCCCGCCAGAGCATGAATCTCTTCCGTCCCCATCTCATAAGTCTTCCAGAGGTTGTTGGTCTTGATCAGGAAACCATTTGCTCCACTGCTTGTTTGCGCGTCAGACATAAATCATGTCCTCTTCTGTCAGCCCTCGGTGAGGGCGGAGGGTTTTTGTCCCCGGAGGCTGTAGAGGCTGTCATGCCGCGGGGTTCAAAGTAACGGACTACTTCGTTTCCTTCTGCTCTCCCTTATCTTCCGATTTATTGTCAGCTTTCACCTTGGTGTCGGTCTTGAGGGTGCGCAGAGTCTTGTAACTTCCGGTTACGATCTCGTCCCCTTCCTTCAGACCGGAAAGCACTTCGATGTCGGTCTGGCCGGTGATCCCCGTCTTGACCGGGACAAACGCAGCCTTACCATCCTTCAGCACGAACACTCCCTGCTCTTCCTTTTTCTTCTTTCCAGAGGTCGTGGACGCGGTGTCGTTCTTTGTGCCTGGATCAGCTTTCGCAGAGGCACCATTCTTACCCTTGCCTGCAGCCTGAGCGGTCTTAGGATCTGAGGTCGGTTGCTTCTGTTCCTTTTCAGGTTCTCGAATGGTCAGGGCCTGGATCGGTATGGCCAGCACATTGCTTCTGACAGCAGTCGTTACCTTGGCGGTGGTCGACAGTCCAGGCTTCAATTCATCGCTGGGATCGATCAGGGTAATGACCACCTTGAAATCCTTGGCCTCCTGGCTATTTGCAGTGCTGGCTCCAGAACCGGCGGCCTGCCCCGACCGCAACAGGGCACTGCTGCCGACCTCAGTCACTTTTCCCTTAAAGGTCTTGTTGGGGATGGCATCGACTGTGACTTCGGCTTCCTGTGCAAGTTTCACGTTGATAATGTCGGTCTCGTCCACCCGGACCTCGGCCGTGATCACGGAGAGATCGGCCAGTGTCATCAAGTTGCTACCGATGGAATTCTGAATCCCTGGCACGGCAGATTCACCAACCCGAACCGGGAGGTTTGTCACCACCGCGTCCAAGGGGGACGTGTAAAAAGTCTTGTTGAGGCGGTCGTTGATTCCGGAAATGGCGGCGCTCTGCTGGGTAATGCGGCTGCGGGCAGAAATTTGGACTTTGTCGGCCTGGTTGAGCTGTGCCTCGGCCTGTAGCACCCGAGCCTTGGAAAATTCCACCTGGGCCCTGGCCATTTCGAAGGTGGCCTTGGCTTGATCAAACTGGGATTTTGGGACCAAACCCTCTTTCAAGAGATTCTCAGTACGTTCAAAATCCAATCGCGATTTTTCGAAATCAGCCTGGGCACGCACCTCATCCGCCTGGGAAGTTTTCAGGTTGGCCTCGGCCGAGCGGTAAGCAGCCTCCTGGCCCCCCGCATCATCCGTCACCTGTTGGAGTAGCGCTTCCGAACTCCGAAGATCCGCAGTCGCCTGGATTGATTCCTGCTTGAGCAAAAGATCGCCTTTCTTGACCCGGTCGCCTTCCTTCACGTCAATTTCTACAATGCGTCCAAAGGAATTTGCAGTGATGTTAATGTATTTTAGCGGCTTGATCTCTCCTGAGGCAGTCACCGTCTGGACCAGAGAATCCATCTTCTGTACCTTGCCGGTCTGGACCTTCACGACGCCGCGGTCTCGATAGTTGATCCCGACATAGGTTCCTACTCCCAGAACCACAACGGCGACGCTACCAAAAATAATTTTCTTGGTCTTACTCATGAGTTCTCCAAGTGAATAATAATGAATTCAGTATGACACCGCCGAGCCGGTGACAAAGGTATGAATTTCCCCATTCACTCGGCTATACGAAAATAAACAGCGGAATGTTTCATGAAAACGATCCGCTTCCCCGGGCTTTTCAATCATACCAAAAAAGGCACGTCCAAACATCAGTCAGTGATATTTCGAAGTATTGGGTCAGAAGGTGTGAAAAATTTCGCAATTCGGGAAAAACGCCGTGTGAGGTTGCGGTTTTGAGAAAACCGCAAGTTTTGAGAAAACCGTAAGCTTTGAGAAAGCCTCAACGGCCTACAATGAATCCAAAGGCATTACCTCGGGGTTGTAGGCCGGGTCCCCGACCCTGCGGAGTTTTTTCACACCTTCCGGCCGGCTCAGGCGGCGAAGATGCAGGAGGACCGAATTCCCTACAAACATTAGGCTCCTAGTATTACTTTGTTAAGTCCTGAAGCCAATCTTCACGGGCGGGACGCCCGTGCCACGTGGCATGGGCATCTTGCCCATGTGGCGTTTATCGTCAAAAGCGCGAGGTATGCGCCACGCAATCAAGACTTAACAGAGTAATACTAGCGGAGCCCGTTTCCTCCTATTAACTGCCCCAGTACATTTCGAACTAAATCAGGCTCAAATACTAACATTCGCCCTTGAGATGACTGAGAAATGAAAGAAATACAAGAAAAAGATAACACAATAAGAGAAATTATGGTAAGCTCCGCTGGGTTTTTTTGTCGCATTCTTCTCAAAGGGGCAAGAAGGCAAGTTTGAAGATTATCATCCTTTTTCAGTAGAAGGAGTTGGTGCATGGGGCAGGGGACGAGTGGGTCATAGAAGCGTCTTAATCTTAACTAAAGAATATCAACGCCATTTGGTCCTGCCTGTAAGGTTGAGTCTACTTGAATCGGGTTCCTTCCTCAGTTGAGTGCTAACGACATTCCTCAAATTAGTGTAAGAGGTTAAAGCAAGCCTGAGGCATGTCGGGAGCGAAACTAGTTGCACATTTCGCGGTTTGAGAAGTCTGGACTAAACCCTTGCATAACCATCCAAATTTCTTCCCGTTTGAAATGTGCAACCGACGTACGTTTTTTCGTATTGCACCATTGAAGAAATACGAAATGACGGACAAATTTCCTGTAAGAGGCAAGACAATTGGGATGGGTGAATTCCTCTCAATCAATCCTCCCAATTCAAAATGAACAATTTGCATGTTGATACAATCATGTTACGGGAGTGTGACAGAGTTTGGCACGGTGCGTGCCAAGTACCCAATCGCATTTCATCGTCGTGAGTACCTACGGCAACAATCACAAAAGCGAGTTTCCACGTTGTCGGCAGTCTTTTTTGAAAATTCCATTAATCTCTTAATTCTTGAAACAGGAGGTTTGTATGGCAAAGAGGAGCAGACTACTTGCTCTGTCAGTTGGATGTGTGTTTCTTCTGCTGGCAGGATTGACGGTTCCCGGTTCCTTGCTGGCCCAGGAGCGGTTTGGCTCCATTACCGGGCAGGTGACGGATCCTAGCAAGGCCGTGATGCCGGGCGTGACAGTCACGATCACCAACAAGGAAACCAACAAGACCTATACGATCACAACGGGTACAGATGGGAATTACTATGCCCGCGACCTGGAACCCGGAAGGTACAAAGTGGTCTTTGAGTTGAAAGGATTTACCAAGGCGGAAATCCCGGATGTCATTTTACTTCTGGGGAAAACCTATCGGCTGGATGCCTCGCTTCAGGTTGGGGCCGTGGAACAGACGGTGGAGGTCATTGGCGAGACTCCTCTGATCGACACCAATAGCACGATGGTGGCTCATAACGTGACCGCCGAAGAATTTGACCGCATGCCCAAGGCCCGCAGTTTCCAGGATGTGGCCTTGACTTCTCCCTCTGTCAACTCAGGGGCCATTGAAGGCGGTATCCAGATCAATGGCGCCAGCGCTGCGGAAAACAACTTTACGATTGACGGTCTTTCCGTCACCGGTGTTATTAATGGTGATCAGCGCCAGGAGGCAGTCTACGAGTTTTTGCAGGAAGTGCAGGTGAAAACTTCCGGCCTGGAAGCCGAATATGGCGGCGCCCTGGGGGGTGTGATCAGCGCGGTCACCAAGTCGGGCGGCAATCAGTTCCACGGGGAAGTGCACTGGTACAATTACGGCTCTCCGCTCAGCGCCGGTCCGACCCCTCGGATACAAACCGACCCGGTCGGTGAACTCAATACGCAGTATTTCCAGGACAGCAAGATCAAAGACCACAGCAATGAATTTGGCGGGTCATTGGGTGGACCTTTCCTCAAGAACAAGCTCTATTTCTTTACTTCGGTGACCCCGCAATGGCGAAACCAGGAAGAGAACGTCCTGCTGGATAGCGGAGCAACACCCAGCGTGTTTACGAGTAAGCGAAGTGCCATCAACCTGTTTAATAAACTCTCCTGGGACCCGTCTTCCCGCATCAGGACCAACTTTGCCTGGTTGTACACTACCCAGAGGAGAACGGGCCTGCTGCCTGCCTTTAACGCTTATTGTGTGGACTGTAACGTTAACTCAGCGGCGTCCAACGAGTCCAGCCGGAAACAGGGCTGGTATTTACCCAAAGACAGCTATACCGGGACAGTGGACGTGACCTTGTCTAACACCAGCCTGTTAAGTTTCCGGGGTGGTTACTTCTGGGACAACTACAAAGACACTAATGCCCCTTCCCAGCATCAGACCCGATACAACGTGTCTGGGGTCGGTTTGCCGTTCACCATTCCGGATAGTCTGATTCATCCCAGCGGGTATTTCGATGTGCCACTGACAGAAGTGAGCAACTTCGACGTTACTAGCCGGGGCTTTTTCATGGGAGACTACAGCAAGACCTTCCGCTTCGGGGGCACGCACAACCTGAAGGCCGGTGCGGGGATCCAGAAGATTGTCAACAAGATGGATGTCAACTACCAGGGTGGATACAATGTGGCCATTTACTGGGATCGCTCCTATACGAGTTCTTTTACGCATGAAACGGACCGCGGCACTTACGGATACTACCGCGTCAGACAAATCGGCACAGCGGGTTCTGCAGGTTCCACGATTGACCACATGTATATCCAAGACCAGTGGCAGATTCACCCCCGCTTGACTCTGAGCCTGGGTCTGCGTACGGAAAAAGAAAATATCCCTTCCTTCCGTCGCGACATCCAGAACTTTGCCATGCAGTTTAGCTGGAGAGACAAGTTATCGCCAAGGTTGGGGGCCAGTTTCGATTTGCTCGGCAATGGCAAAATGAAGGTGTTCGGCAGTTGGGGCCGCTACTTCGACTGGACCAAGTATGAACTGGTGCGGGGTTCCTTTGGTGGCGACACCTGGAAGGAATGGTGGTATTCCCTGGACACCCTGGATATTTACTCTTTGGGTCTAAATAATCTGCAGGGGAGGAACCTCTGGTCGAGTGCGCCGGGCTCCTACCAGGATCACCGGATCCCCCAATTTGGCCCAGACGCGGTCGATCCCAACATTAAGCCGATGTTCGTCGATAACTCCACAGTGGGGGTTGAATATGAATTGAGGCCGCAATTGGTTGTATCAGCCCACTATGTTCGGAGCAGACTGACCCGGACCATCGAAGATATCGGTCGACTGGTGGACGGAAATGAAACCTACACTGAGGGCAATCCCGGTGAAGGCAGGTTTGTGACTGAAACCAACCATTATGGC
>JBGOTQ010000032.1:0-32478 GCA_041476565.1 Terriglobia bacterium
ACTACAGTCATCCCGCTTGAAACCTGAAGCCACTGGCGTCGATTCCATTTCTCCAGATGCGAATTCGAATTCATCACGTTTTCCTCTTCTTTACCTGGACTACAGCCCCACAGGACTTCTATGGAATTGGGTTTCCTTGCCTTTTTCGTGATAGGTCTCTTGCAGCTCGGATGCCGGCATCGGTCCCTGCTTGGAGAAAAGAAGCAGATGGCTTCAGTACAGATTTTGAAGCCGCGTACTAGTATTGCACAACTGGCCTGGTTCGAACGAATTTTTTGGGGGTGCAACAGACTTGCTGCCGACTTCAACAGATTGGGCCTAGAATGGGTATTCCGAGGTTCAAAGAGAGGATCTTACTGGCAGTTTCCCTCACGTTTCAGGGAATTCTTCGGTCGCTGATTCGGTGCACCTTCGCGGATGATAGAGTGAGTTCCTAGTGGTAACACGGACCCAATTCCCAGGTCCTTGGCTTTTCAATGTTGGAGAGAATCTCTGCGACCAAGCGCGGTGCCCACCATCAAAACCGCGTTTTCATAAAAGTGCCCCATGACCTTTTCAAGTGCACCACCACAGATGAAAATGGCAGGGGTAGCCACGATGAATTCGTACTCTGAATTCATCGTGGGCATCTCATATGTGGTCAAAAGCCCACGACAGACCAAAAGTGATTTGTCGTGGCGACCAAAACTCGCATTTTCATGAAAGCCCCGTCGAGAGGGTAGACCCCCGCATCTACTCCAGGCGTTTGAACTCGTCAGGGTTCCCCAGTAGGCTGATATCTCCCTCATGCTGCAATAGGAAACGCTGCAGATCTGGGGTGTCCGCCGTAAGGATCACATCGTCATCAAGGACCTCGTGGCCGATGTCGAGTTGCCCGAGGGAGCAGAGGCTCTTGATCGCGTCGTAATTCAACCACGCCAAAGACATGGTGTTTTTCTCCAAAACAATTCTGGCGATACTATGTGTCGGGATGACATGGCTGTAATAGAAATAGTCAAGATCCCTATCCTCTGTCGATGGTCCTTCCCTTGGGGAGAGGTCTAGGAACAAGGAAGGCCCTAACCGTGCGAGGCGAGCATCAAAGTGAATTGCGCCATTTTGTGTTTCCAGGACCAGTTCGTAACCCTTCTCCCCGATCTTCGAGAATTCCATTGTGTACTTCGGTTCGTCGACTCCCGAGACCCATTTACCCAACAGAGCTGGTTCAAAAATTGCATCCTTATCGGACACTAGCGGTCGTAAAGATCTCACTTCGCATCCCATCAGGAGCAACGCTGCCGTAAAACAAATCGCGGGTATTCGAATTCGCATTTTGCCCTCCTGAGCTCCTCATTCGAATTTCAATCCCTAACAACATAGAGCGACATTTCCGACCAGAAATTGCACCTAACGAGGAGATTTCTTGGTTAATTACCTTGAAGACACGAGGGCCAGGCTTCTCGCATATCCTGGATGTGCGTATGGGCAGACACGACTCAAGCAGATCCCGTTAAGCGAATCCACATGAACACTGAGAAAAGGATTTGGACCTGGAAGGCCAAGAACAAGTGGGAGAATTCACGGTTTGCGGCGTACTGCACGGGTGAGAAGTATTTTTAGCGGGGTATAGTTAGCTGCAGCTAGCATGAGGATCAGCCCCAAAAGTAGCAGGCTGAGCGGCCAGGCTGCCTTATCTTCGAAGTAATCCTGCTGCAGACGGATGATTCCGATCGCAAGGAATATCAAGCCAGTAGCAAAGTAATTCTTCATCTGTTTGGGGATACTCGAGAAGGCAAACAACCCTGCGACCAGAGGCAAAATCACCTCAAAGGTGCGAGCTTCCCTGCGCAGTCCTAAATTATCTGGCGATCCGTTCCAAAGGTCTGTGGCGGCGATTCCCAATAAGAGCAAAGGTAACAGGACATGGCCGGCGACCACAAATCGGAAGGCTTTGGCCACTGACCGAAGTTGAGCAGAGGAAAACCGCTCGCAAAAAAACTGCAGGAGGAGGTAAATCAAGGCATTGATAATGAACAGGTATTCCACTTGCCCGCGCGTCCAGGGCACCATCCTTTTCAACCACTGTGCATAAGGCTTATGGAAAGCAGCCACTCCGCTCATGGCAGCATAGGTAAACACGACAGCAAAGGGATAGAAATAGCGCGAGTCGGAAGTGCAGCGAAGCCTCTCAATCCAGAAACCGACCCCAAAAAAGAAGAGGGCGATCGGAATCAAATGGAAATAGGCTTTTCCCGGATCTTTTTCCAGCCACTCCAACATGCCCATTCGCAACAGTAACACCAAGGCCAATTGAGCCGTCATCACCGCCATCACCAGAGAAAAAACAGAGGCGCGAGTGAAACGCCGCAGCCAGAAGTAGGCCGGGAGGCACAGAAGTATTGCCCACCAGAGTTGAGCGTTGGTGGCTCGCTCGAACGAAAAATACCTTCTCAAGAATTCCAGTTCCTCCCGACCTTGTGTAAGGCGAGTAAACCATCCGTACTCATTCATCGCCAGAAGAAAAGTACTGGGGAGGAGTAAGCAGAAAGCCAGCAGGAAGGCCAGTGCAATCCGGCTCTGCCCGAGCTTCCAGTTTCGAATCCCTAAGATGCAAGTTGAGATGCAGGTTGCAGCAACCGCAATGACTGCAGGAGTCCCAGCCAGGCTGGGATAATGGAAAAGGACAGTAAGGGAAGCCCCCACCACAAGAATCCAAGCTCCCAAATAAAGACTGACCTGGGACAAGGTGAGTCGACGTACCTCCATGATCCAGGCGTCTTCGCGATCAATCAAGCGGTCATAAAGCTTCCGGAAAGCATCAAACTCGTAGTTGGACAAGATTCGATCCTGTCTCCACCCACTCAGCTCCCGCAAATGCTGTTCAATCTTTCCCGCCATCAAACGCGAGTAAGAGGTGGGAGATGCTAAGACCGGTTCTCCAGCGAAAAACCTCTCCAGGTCGCTGGTCATATCGCGAGCGGACTTGTATCGGTCAGCGGGGTTCTTTTCCAGGGCTTTCAGGCAGATATTCTGCAGATCTCCAGGGACGGAGGGGTTAATCCGGCGTGGCAACGGTGGATCTTGACCACAGATGTTTTGTATTTGCTCGTTGAGGGTCTCGCCGCGAAACGGCAAGGCGCCAGTCAGCAACTCGTATAAGACTATCCCCAACGAGAAGATGTCACTTCGCGCATCAAGCGGAGCATCACCCCTAGCCTGCTCAGGGGAGAAGTAGTCAGGGTGCCCATTATCTCGTCGGCATGGGACAGCCGTTTATCACCTTTACCCACGTGCAGAGCCAGGCCGAAATCCAAGACTTTGGGTTCTAAATCAGGCCCCACCAGGATGTTGCCTGGCTTTAGGTCTCGGTGAATGACCTGATGCTGGTGCATGAATTCCACTGCCAGAACAACCTTCTGCATTAGCTCCACCTTCTGATGCAGAGTCAACGCTTGTGCCGCCTCCACCACAGTCGTCCCCTCCAGAAACTCCATCACGAAATATGGGATCTCATCTGGCTGGCCGAGACTGTAGATGCGAACGATATTAGGATGGCTGATTCGGGCCATTGTCCGGGCTTCCTGCATGAATCTGGCCCGGAGCGACGCGTTGTTCAGGTACTGCCTTTTAAGCGTCTTGATGGCGACTTTTCGGTCCAATCTGAGGTCAGTCGCCAGCAACACGCGTCCCATACCCCCCGATCCAATTTCGCCAAGGATTTTGTAGCCGGAAAGGCTTTGTGGTAGCTCGTCTTCGTCAGGATCGCCCTGGCTTGAGAATGCAGGAGTTTCCAACAGATGCTCGATTTGATCGAGAGTCTCGATCTCAATCCTGAGGTCGGGTTCCAAATCAGGGTGTAGACGGCAATAGCCTTCAATGTCTGTCTCCCCTCCCTGACACTGAACATCAAGGTAGCCGGCCACGGCATTGGCCAAACGCCGTTCCCGCTCAGACGAACTTGGTCCTTTGTCCTCGTTCTGCTGGAAATCTGGGGAATCAGCCTTTGTCATTGTGACGATTTGGAATTCAGAAGCTCTCGGAAACGCTTAACGGCGCGGTGCAGCAGCAAGCTAACGGACTCCGTCGACTTTCCTAGCTGCATTGCGATTTCTTGTGTCGAAAACCCCTCTACTTTAGCGAGCAAAATGACCTGACGGTAATCTTCCGGCAGCATATTGAGTCTCTTAATCAAAGCGAGGATTCTTTCTTTCTCGGCCAGGAGGACGCTCGGTGTCTTGGTGTCTGCCGGTTCGGGGCCTTGGGGGTTGCTGTCTGTGCGGAAACGAACGTGTTCAGCGGCATGACGCTTGTGCCTCCCTTGATAGCGAGCCATGTCTGCAATGACGTGATCCGCGATGCTGGCAAGCCAGCTCATGAAACTCCCAGGCGTCCTATAGGTGAAATTGCCAATATCACGGAACGCCTTTAGAAAAGTCTCTTGCAGAACATCGTCCACCTCCACAAAGAGACGCATCTCAGGGCTGAGCCTATAGTGGATCAGGACAACCAAACGGTGGGAATATTTTTGAAAAAGTGCTGGAAATACTGCAGTGTCGCCACTTTTGAGCCTATCAATCAGACTAAAGGTCGACGTGGCCGATTCCATAGGCGGCTCATCAGAAGGGAATCCCGTGACTTTCTGGCTCTAATGTACCAACTTGGGGAGCAGACAATCAAGCTCTGTCTCTTTCAGGTTGAGGCGGCCGCAATTGTTGATCTGCAAAGCTATCCTTCCTTCAATCGCCGCAGCCGCTGACCCGCTTCGTCTAGAGTGCCGTCTCTCTTGCAGAAGCAGAACCGTACTTGCTGGTTCCCAACTGAGGATTCATGGTAGAAACTACTGCCCGGAACCGCCGCAACCCCAATTTCCTGGATCAGGTAGCGAACAAACTCGACGTCGCTTGAGAACTCGAAGCTGCTGATATCCGTCATGACGTAGTAGGCTCCCAGGGGTTTGTAGCAAAGGAAACCCGCGGACTCAAGATACCTCAGCAAGCGGTCTCGGCGTTCTGTGTATTTCAAGCGAAGGGTTTGAAAGTACTCATCTGGAAGACCCAACGCAATGGCTCCGGCTTCCTGGAGAGGGGCTGCGGCACCCACGGTAAGGAAGTCGTGGACTTTTCGCACTGCCTGGGTGAGCTGCGGAGAGGCCACGACGTAGCCAACCCGCCACCCAGTCACACTGAAGGTCTTAGATAGGCTATTAATCATCAGAGTCCTGTCCCTCATTCCCGGCATCGTCATGATTCGAATGTGCTGCTGCCCATCATAGAGAATGTGATCGTAAATCTCGTCGGTAATCGCGAGGCAGTTCCACTCCTGGCACAGACTCGCAATACACTCTAATTCTTCACGCTGGAACACTTTTCCGGTCGGGTTGTTGGGGGTGTTGATGATGATGGCCTTTGTCTTCGGGGTGAAGGCTCGTCTCAGCTGTTCGGGGTCAAATCTCCAATCGGGAGGATGCAGCTTGACGTAGCGCGTGTCGGCTCCAGAAAGGATAGCATCAGGACCGTAATTTTCGTAAAAGGGTTCGAACACGATGACTTCTTCTCCCGGATTGACCGTGGCCAGCAACGAGGCAATCATGGATTCGGTTGATCCACAGCACACTGTTATCTCGCTGTCAGGATCTACTTCCAAATGAGCAACGCGCTTGAGCTTTTCTGCTATAGCCTGGCGGAGATTCCTTGCCCCCCAGGTGATAGCGTACTGATTGATGTCTTGCTGGATGGCTCGGATGGCGGCGTCTTTGATCTCCGGCGGGGCAGGGAAGTCCGGGAAGCCCTGGGAGAGATTAATCGCGCCATATTGCAGCGCCAGTCGAGTCATTTCTCTAATCACAGACTCCGTGAACTGCTGCACTTTAGATGAAATCAAGGGTCTCAGCAGCAAGTGGCCTCCTGGAATGAATGCTGTTCGAAATTCATAGTGCAAGATTCGATGGGCGTATTTCTGAGTCAGAATGCGGGCTCCTCATTTTTTCCTGCCGGCTCTCCCTTTCCGCTCTCCAACTGGCCTCACGGTTCTCCCCTTGCCATATAACGTTTGATAGAACCAATAGCCCCGGCTAATCACCTTGACGTAGTTTCGGGTTTCGCTGAAGGGAATGGTCTCGACGAATTCAGCATTATCCTCATAACCCCCTTCGTTCACCCATTCCTGCACCCGTTCCGGGCCAGCATTGTAACTGGCCAGAGCCATTTCCATCTGACCGCCGAATTTCTTTATAAGGTCGGCGAAGTAGCGGGTCCCGAGTCGAATGTTAAGATTCGGGTCTTGAAGCCGGGAGGTGGCAGGTTTGCGAAGTCTCATCTCTCTGGCAACACCGCGGGCCGTGGCAGGCAGGAGTTGCATGAGGCCGTATGCGTTGGCACTGGAAATAGCTCCGGGATTGAAGGCAGACTCCTGGCGAATGAGAGATAAAACCCAGTATGGATCCAGGTTCTGCCTCTCCGATTCGCGCATAATGGTGAAGATAAAGTCCGCGGGATAAAACATCTCCCATACCGACCTTGGAAGAGCTTCAAAGGAGATGTCTTGGTAGTTTGGTATCAGCCGGCGGAGACCGACAATCGCCGAATGGAAGTCTTTTCCCTGATAATACAACTTGGCCACACGAAAATCCAAGGAGGGTGACTCCCCATAAATCTCCTTGCGCTGGAGTTCTCTGGCGGCCAAATCAAAAAGCAGAATCGTCGTCAGAGCTTTAACCCGAGGCCAGGATTCCGGAGTTGTGCGCTGGAGTTGGGCCCAATCCAAGCCCTCAGGATCTCTTGATTTCTGATTGAAAGTGTCGAGGACTCTATCAAGAGGTGAGGAGGCATGCTGAAGCATAGCCGTCTTTCCCAGGGGAAGGCGCTTCTTGGCTAGTTGGCCGTAATAGCTGTTTGGACTACTACGCTGAAGCTGGTAATAGATGGGGATCGCTTCTTCAATTTGTCCGAGCTTCTCTTTGCATCGTCCTGCCCAGTAAATCGCACTGGGAATGTGGGGGGACTCCCGAAAGCGAATCGGATGCTCAAGGAACTTATCGAGGGCTCGACCATATTCGTTTTGCCGATAGTGTAACCACCCCGTCCTCCAGTGTGCATCCGCAGAGTGACTTCCATTCGGAAAATTGCTTACGAGTTTCTCATAGGTGTCTAAGGCACCCTTCATCTCCCGACTGACCAAGTTGTAGTTGGCCAGGCTGAACAGGGATTCTTCGAACCATTTCGAGGCAGGGTATTTCTGCCCTAACTCGTCGACGGCATTTCTGAAGGATTCATAGTTATCTATCTTGCGATAAGCCTCGGCGATGGTAAAACCGGCCTGTGCCTGCAAATCCGGGTTTAAGCTTTGAATTGTCTTGAGGCGCTCGATGGCCTCAATGTATCGACCAGTCCCGAAAAGGCAGATCCCTTCCCAAAGGGAGTATTGTGGATTTTTGCTGAGGTTCGAATCTGATTGCAGGACAAGTTGTAAGTCCCTCAGGGACTCCGAGTATTTCTTGGCCAGGTAAAGCCTTTCGATTCGTGCAGCCTTCCACTCGTCGGGGACTCCAATCATGAGGTTGAGATCAGTCCGACTGAGGGAAGAGATCTTTTGCGCAACAGAGCCAGCCCTGATGGATAGCGGGAACAGGAAATAAAGCTTCCGGTAGTGTTCCATCGCGAGGCTCGGTTGCCCAAGAACGTCTTGAGCGCAGGCTGTATAGTACAAAGCTTCTGGATCTTCAGCCACATTGGCAGAGAATTTCAAGGAGTCAAGGACTGCTTGAGGATCATTGCTGTCCAAGCAGGTTTGCCGATATAATCCCAACACCTTAGTTCGAAAAGGGCTGTCTGGAAATCTGGAGAGAAATTCTTCTAGTTCTTGCTTGGCCTCCACCAGGTGATGGCTCTGATGAAGGGATTCAGCCCGATAATAGTGGAGATAATCTTCAATGGGCAGGCGATATGCCGACGCCTTCTTCAAGTAAGTGCAGGACTCTTCAAAACGTTCGTTCTGAAACTCCACGTAGCCCAGCAGGAAAAAACCGAGCCCGGCAAGCTGCTTGTCCGTGGTCCTCATGCAAAACGAGAGCAGATTCTTCTTCTTGGCATCACTCCTGCTGAAATTCTGAACCTCCCCACAGAGTTTTTGGAACTGGGGAGAATCAAGCTCTTTACCTGACATTGCGGGGAGACACCAGGAAAGGAATAGACAATGAAAAAGTAGGACACCTATCCGTTTTTTGAGGTTTAACATGCCGACAAGTTTTTCTACTAATACTCCTCTCTTTATAACCTGCTATCTTCGAGAACTTGGGGAACATCAGGTTCTCGACGTCATATTTTAACTTGAAAGCCGATGAATGATAAGTGAAGCGGGTGTAATCAAGAGTGACGTACAACAGAGAAGCTGGGTCAGGGTTTCTGGGCGGCCTGGCGAGATCTCACTTGGCCTTGCAGGCCAGGGTTCCGATGCTCCCCATCTCTACGTCACTTTGATTGCACCCGCCTGAGGCTTGATTCTTGACAGCACCGGGAAAAGCATTGTATATTCACACGTGGTTGACTGATAGACTTCAGTCCGGGCGGTTAGCTCAGCTGGGAGAGCGCATCCCTTACAAGGATGAGGTCGCTGGTTCGATCCCCGCACCGCCCACCATGAATACATCTGTAGCGGGGTCGTAGTTCAGCTGGTTAGAACGCTGGCCTGTCACGTCAGAGGTCGCGGGTTCGAATCCCGTCGACCCCGCCATAATAGACCAACCCCTTAATGAGCCTGCCTAGAGAGTTCGTCAATTACCTTTCCAAGCGGATTACTGAAGAACTCATCAAGAGAGAAATGGTTGAAGTCAAGAACCCAACTTTCCTCCGTGAACGAATCCATAGCGTCACTGACGAGGAACTTGCCGTGGAGGAACGGATCAACGAAGAGGCCAGAAATATTCTGAAGGGATATGCAGAAGAAATGAGACAGACCGGAGTCTCCTATCAGGAGATGTTCAAGAAGGTGAAAAGCAAGCTTGTCAAAGAGAAGAAAGTAATTCTGTGAATTCCCAATGCGTTTAAGCCGAGAAAAAATCCTTAGTCTTTCGCATGTCATCACAGACGAACTCGTTAAGCGCGACGAGGTCGTATTTGTCGAGGACCGAAACACGATTCGCCTGGAAATTGTGAAGATAATTAATGAAGAACTGAAAAGAGAAGAGGATCTGGACCGCCAAGCCAGAAAGAAGATTGAATCTCAAAAGAAAACGGTCCCAGAGGGAAGCCTCGAGTGGGATATTCTCTATCGCAAGTATTACGCCGAAGAAATCAAGAGGCTTTGAAGTTCTTTGTATTCATATCCCTATCCCCCCCAAAAGGACGGCCACTAAAGACCGCTTTTTTTCGTGTCACTCCAGCCCCTACTTCCCTTCATCGGGTTTACTCTGGTCAGTCCGCCGCTTAAGAGTGGGACGATCATCATCGTTAGTACTGGGTTCCTCTCCAGTATCCTCAGTCTCCCCACTAGTCCGGCGTTTCAAAGTGGGCTTGTTCGACTTCTCGCCCTCGGTAGGCCGTTTCCTGTTTTCATATGAAACCAGCTTCGCTTTGATCTTGTCGAATTCAGAGGTGTTAATAACATACTGCTCTCGGGACGGCAAGATAGTAGCAATCTCGGCCTGGGTTTTCTCAATTCGATCAGCAGTTGGGGGATGTGTGGAAAAAGCCTTCGCCAGTTTTCCCGGTTTCTTCTTCTCCTGGGCCTGGACTTTTTCGAAGAAGGAGATGAAGGCCGTCGGGTCGTATCCTGTCTTGTACATGTACTGCAGGCCAAGATAGTCTGCTTCGGCTTCGGCCTGGCGACTAAAATGGAGGAATTGCAGAGGAATCAGGAACCCGGCAGCCTGGTAAAGCCCGTACCCCAGTCCTCCACCCAGGAATATCAGGGGTATTGTGGCGTAATTCGCTATCATTGCCTTGGAGTATTGCTTGGTGCCGTGGCGGGCGGCGACATGGGCGATCTCATGCGCCATTACACCCGCGATCTCCGACTCTTCATCAGCTGCCGTAATTAGGCCGGTATTCACATAGAAGAAGCCCCCCGGCAAGGCAAAGGCGTTGATCTCGTCGGAATCAATGACCTTGATGGTGAAAGGAACCTTGGAATCTGAATTCTTTACGATGTTCTGTCCTACCCGACTGACATATTCTGTAATCTCCGGGTCAGTCATCAACTTGGACTGTCGCTCAACTTCTTGTGCCAGTTGCTTCCCCAGAGCAATTTCCTTCTCAAGTGAGATAAAATTGATACTACCCTTGTTGATGTCCCTGCTTCCAATATCATCAACATCTGAGTTCTTCGGCTGCTTTGCCAACAACGGAGCATCCAGGCTGAGGCAAATGGCCAGACTCAAGCAGACCGATAGTACACCTCTCACTCGTTTCATCGGAATACTCCTTTCCACGTAACGGGGAACCGCATCAGACTGATGCTTCTCTCATTCTAACATTTCCGAGAAAATCCACCATCGAATTCCTGTTGTTTTCGGGCGGTCATTTCAAGAGGATTCTCTACCCGTTGGGTTTTGGTGTTCAAAACCTAAGATTTTAGAGGCCTGATTGGGGTTTAAGGTTGTCTATCCCCATCGCTTGCGATCTGGAATGAAGGAAAAAGATCTAACCCCAAACTGTAATTCGCCGATGGAATAGATGAAATTGGCCTCCCGGTGTCTGCGGAAGTTCTGGTCCACGCCTTGGAACCTCAGCGGATCTCAGGCTAGGAACTATTCGGAACGATTATGCAAGTTGCAAGAGTCTCGAGCGGGCAGATGTGGAAATGCAACAACTCCGGAGAGGTTTATGTAGTGACTTCTCTTTACAAGGATGTCTTGTCCTCATTTGCACTGTTGCGATCCGTGAGTTCGAACGACATTGAAGGCAATAAACGAGCAAAGGTCATCAGGACATCTATGGGGGAGGAGATTGCAGGCTTCACGCTTGCGGATCTCGTCAGGAAATAGACACGCAGAGCCTCTGAAGAGCTGGTCAACCGGGGAAATAGGTCGGAAAGAGCTTTCTGTTTAATGCTGTGCCGCCGAGGAGCTAACGGGTTTGCAGTTTAGGTGGACGACCTCGTCGTCTCGGTTCGATAGCCCCTTTGTTGGGCTCGACTTTAAGCGCAGCTGGTTTAGCTTTAATTGAAGCGGAATTCCTGCTGTGCCTCTTCTTCTGGCTGGACTTCAAAACCCCTTTCTTTTCAGCGATAATGACCAAATCCTGTCCATTCTTGTCGTAGTCCTCAAAACTGAAGTTCTTATAAGACTCCAGTTTCTTGAAACCCACAGCCTTCAACATGGACTCCAATTCACTCTTGTAACAGGGATATATCTCAGTAGTTTCGGTCGTGGAATCCCACCGGTTCTCACGGCGGTGGAACTTAACCACATTGAAGTTTACTACCTTCTCCTGAAAATCCAGCATTCTAAAGAAAAGAGTCTCTTCCATTCCATTCCGGGACCCAGTCGGGGGCATGAAGCGCTCAAAAGCCTTCATGATGAAATCATAGTTCCGGTTATGCAATACAAACAAGCCTCCTGGGCTCAAGCACTTATATATCTCATCAAAAGCCCTAAGAACATCCTTCTTCGACTTGAAATGCGGTATTGTGTCCCCCATGCAGGTAATAATGTCGAATCCCTCAGCGAATCGTTTAGAAAGGTTGGCCACATCACCTAATATGTAATCCACTGTTACGCCACAAGTTATTGAATTCGCGCGGGCCTTCTCGATCATTCGGGGGCTGGCATCCAATCCCACAGCGTCCAGACCCAGTCGTCGGCAGAGGATCACATGGAACCCCGTGCTGCAAGCGACGTCCAATGAACTCCTTAATTTGTAATCTGTTACAAGCTTCTTGAAGAATGCCCCCTCTGACCCTATTCGAGCTGGCCAAGAAATCATTTGGTCATAAGAATCACTAAGTCTGTCAAAGAATTCCAGGACAGGGAGAGTGTTCTTTTCCATGAGGTTTTTTCGCCTTCGGGTCAGCAACCCGATTCAGAACTTTCAATATCTGAAAATTACATCAAACGCCCATGAACTGCAAGGAAAAAACGAAAATCTGGATTTCTCATTTATTGAAGCAAAACGGGTTACCCGTATGAAAGGAATCAATTACTATGCAGGGTATAAACAGGTCAACATACGCTACACCGAGGACAGGAAGAAAACTGGGGGAGTCAAGAAGGCAAGTGCTCTAGTCTAGTAGCCTCCTTCCTCGTGTATACAATCCGGTGGATTACAGTAAGGTTTGAGAAGATTGCCATAACCCAGAGAACAGGCGCCATTTTATTGGAGAGAGTTCCTATGATTAAGAGGACCAAGCGTTCGGGACGTTCCATGAACCCAACTTTGCACAATGGAATGAGCGATTCTGCACGAGCCCTAGTGTAACTAGTCATCACCGCACCCATCATCACGATGCCCGACAGAACTAAGTAAAGCATCCTTTGGTTCTTGGAATAATGGATCATCAATCCGACAAAAATTGCCATATCAGAATATCGGTCCAGGACAGAGTCAAAAAATGCGCCGAACTTGGTGACGCTTTGCGTAATCCTGGCCACCCTGCCATCCAGCATATCAAAGATGCCCGAGAAAATGATGGCAATCCCAGCTCGGGTGAATTCCCCCCTCGCCAAACAAATGGATGCGTAAAGGGTAATCACGAACCCAATTAAGGTCAGAAAGTTTGGGTTGATTTTCAGTGCGGATACCAGGACCACGATTTGGTCAAGGATGGCTTTGCAGATCCGTCCAATCAATCGGCTGAGCATTTATTGGAGTTCATCCTCACTCTCATAGATCGTAGTCAATTTCAGGATTTCAAATTCCTTAACTCCACCCGGGGTTGCAATTCTCACTGTGTCGCCGGGCTGTTTGTTGAGAAGTCCCTTTCCAATGGGGGAAGTCGTGGAAATCAGCCCTTTCTGAATATCTGTCTCCTCCACGGAGACGAGGGTATAAGTGATATCTGCCCCCTTCTGGAGGTCGCGGAGGACCACGGTCGACCCGTACGAAACCCGGTCCTTGGGGATCTTTTCAAAATTAATCATCGCTACATCGGCCAGCCTTTTCCGCAAATGTGCCAGTTTGGCATTGAGAATCTCCTGGCGCTGCTTGGCTGATTGATATTCGGCATTCTCGCTCAGGTCACCCAGTGCCCGGGCCGTTTTCAATTCCTGGGGAAGTTCGTTTTTCAACTCGTATTCAATTGCCCTAATTTCATCTTCCAGCTTCTTTTTTAAGTGAATTGTCATAGTTTGGTCTTCCTAGGGGTTACAGCTAATCGACGCCCGCTGATGATAATTAGAAGTCTGTGAATTGTCAAAATAGGCCGATTTTGATCTTCAGAAACCTCTTAGGATCCTGTCGGAAGTCATATAGGAGTTTCACTAATTCTGCGGATGCGGCATTGAGATTGTTGTAAAGAGACTCATCAACAAATAACTTCCCAGCAGTCCCCTCGCCGCGGTTCAACTTGTCTGCAACGGCCGACAATTTGGTCACAGCGTCCTGAAACTGAAAATAGAGTTTGTCGTCCTTTGAGATTCTGCCCAGGAATCCCTGTCCATTCTCTACACGATCAGCGACAATATTGAACTTAGAGAGCAACGAATCTGCTCGGTTGTAAAGGCCCGGGTCTTTGATCAGCTTACCGGCTGTTCCTTCTCCACTCTCCACCATAGCAATGATTCGGTCCACCCTGGCCATGGTTCCATTCAAGCGATCATAGAGTTCACGGTCGGAAATAAGCCTGCCCACTGATCCCTCCCCGGACTTGACTTTCGCCAATAGCTCTTGGGACTCCGCCACCGTGGCATTCAATTTGTTGTAAAGGGTGGGATCGTTAATGAATTTTCCAATGGTTCCTTGCCCTAGATTGATTTTATTGGTAATCTCATTGATCTTTTGCACCAGATCACCCAAGTTGGCGACCAGGTCGTTGCTGTTCTGGATGATCTTTTTGATATCAGCTTCTGCCGACCCTTTAATCAAACCGCCGGGCGGGAGGATCTTGGCATTTTCACTCCCCCGGGATATCTCGACAACCTTGTCCCCGAGAAGGCCAATTGACCCCAAAGAAGCAATGGAGTCTTCCCGAACTGCCGAATGAAAGTCTCTGTTGATTTGCATCGCCACTTCGACAGCTTGATTCGGATCGGGTGAGGCGGTAATATTCACCGCCGAGACGTTTCCCACTTCAATGCCTGCCAGCCAAACCAAAGAGCCTTTGCGCAAACCGGCAGCGCTGGAGAAGTAGGTCTTCACGAGGTACTTTGGGGTAAAGAAACCCGCACCACTGCTGATCAGGACAATTGCTAAAGCCAGGATACTAAAGCTGGCAATCACCAGGATTCCGACGCGTAGTTCGGCCCAGGCGAGTCTCTTTGTAGCCATAGATCCTCCTAAGAGGTGAGAAACTTCTGGATGTATTCATCCTTGGACTTTCGTATCTCTTCGTCAGCTCCGTCAAAAATGATCTGACCCTCCCGAAGCATGAGGAAACGGGTGTTCACCAGACATACCTGGTCATCCTCCTCCCTCGTGTAATGCAAAATGCCATCTTTGTAGGTGAGGTACTCATTCGCCATAGTGAAGGCGTCTCGTAACCGGTGAGTCACGAAAACCGAACTCACTCCCTCCAGATCCCGGAGTTTGATGACCTGTTCATTGATGGTGCGAGCGACCAGCGGATCCAGGCCGGCTGTGGGCTCGTCATAGAGCATAATCTTGGGGTTTCCCACTAAAGCACGGGCAATGGAAGCCCGGCGCCGCATCCCGCCAGACAGCTCAGAAGGGAGCTTGTCAATGGCGTCTGCCAACTCCACGAATCCTAGCGTCTTTCTGACGATTGCCAGGATTTCTTCTTCATCCAGGAGACCTTGTTCGTGCAAACGATAACCCACATTGTCAGCCACTGATAGAGAATCAAACAGTGCGCCTTCCTGAAAAACCATTCCGATCTTTCGCCGGACCTCCATCATCTGGTTCTCCGTGAACTGAGAAATCTCCTCGCCATCTACCCAGATTTCTCCTTCGTCGGGTTTAATCAGCCCGATGATCAATTTCAGAATCGTAGATTTCCCGGAACCACTCCCGCCCAATATCACTTTTGTTTCTCCCCGTCTAACCGTAAACGAAATGTCTCTCAAGACCGGGAAGTCATCATAGTATTTGGAGACGTTTCTCAGTTCAATCGCGGAAACAAGCCATGGGCTGGGTTTTTCGGGCATGATGCACTAGATAATGAAGATCAAAAGGCGCGTAATGAAGAAATCTGACACGAAAATGAGGACCATCGATGCAACAACTGACTGGGTGGTGGATCTACCCACGCCCTGGGTGCCGCCATACGTTCTTAAGCCGCAATAAGACCCGACGATAGCCACGATGAAACCAAACACCGGAGGTTTGGTCAATCCCTGGACCAAGTCCGAATAGTTCAACTGGTCATAGCAAGAGGTCAGATACAGCATCGGGCTGATACCCAACAGGAAGACCGCTACAAAGAAGCCGCCAAAGACGCCAACGATGTCACAGATAATAGTGAGCACAGGCACCATCGTGAGTGAAGCCAGAACACGAGGAGTGACGAGCTTCTTAATCGGGTCCGTTCCTAGGGCTCGCATGGCGTCGATCTGTTCACTGACCAGCATGGAACCAATCTCGGAAGCAATCCCGGAGCCGATCCGCCCTGCCACTACGACGGCCGTCAAAACGGGACCCAGCTCCCGGACCAGGGCGATGGCGACCAACTGGCCGGTGTAGCCCACCGCGCCAAACGAAGAGAGCGTCCTGGAAGTCTGTAATGCCAGGACTGCGCCTGTAAAGAATCCGGTCAACAAAACAATGCCCAAGGAACCCACCCCTATGACATCCATCATCTCGAAGGTCTCACGCAAATACAAGGGTCTCCGGAACGCGTTGACGATCGATCGGAATCCAAGGATGACGAGATTCTGCGTCTCCAATACCCATTTCTGGATCAGAGAAATGGGCCTCGCCGTTGTTAGGATCTCCATGAAAACCTATCCTAATCAATTTCCAAAAACTTCGTCAAGGATCACCCTCTGAATGTTATATTATAAGCCTCAATTCTTCTGTCGTGTGCAATTGGGAAGGACAAGTATGCTTGAATTTGTGACTGCCGGGGAATCGCACGGAAAGACCCTGGCCACGATCATTTCCGGGATTCCCTTCGGCCTCGAGATTGATACTGACTTTATTGATCGGGAGTTGAATCGACGTCAATCCGGATACGGGCGCGGTGGAAGAATGAAAATTGAGTCCGATCGAGTCAACGTCGTATCAGGGGTTCGATTCGGCAAGACTTTGGGCAGCCCTATCACACTCCTCATTGAAAATCGGGACTGGCCTAATTGGCAAGAGGCCCTGTCGGTGGAGGCAAGGGAGATTAGTGAGGAAAAAACCAGACGGGTTACCAAGCCCCGTCCAGGACATGCCGACCTGGCTGGAGCTTTGAAATATAACACCAAGGATATCCGCAATATCTTGGAACGATCCAGTGCCCGAGAGACAACCGCAAGAGTAGCAGTGGGAGGTGTTGCCAAAATATTCTTGCGCCATTTTGGGGCTGAAATCGCCAGCCATACTACCGCGATTGGACTCGTGAGTCTGCCTGAGACCTCTCAGTACGGATTTAAAGACCTTCTTTCCGTGCGTGAAAGTGCCGATATGCGATGTATTGACTCGGCAACCGAAGTACTGATGGTTGAGGCAGTGAAGACCGCTCATCTGGCTGGAGACACTTTGGGAGGAACCTTTGAGGTCATAGTTCAGGGAATCTGTCCCGGACTAGGTTCGCACGTGTCGTGGGACCGAAAACTGGACGGCCAACTTGCGCAGGCTGTCATGTCCATCAATGCCGTCAAAGCCGTAGAGATCGGTGCAGGCGTCGAAGGCTGCCGCAGGCCCGGGTCGCTTTTTCATGATCTCATTTACTATGCTCCGGATCGAGGTGGTTTCTACCGATCTTCCAACAATGCCGGCGGGATCGAGGGAGGAATGTCCAACGGGAGTGATATCGTCGTCAAGGGACATATCAAGCCGATCCCGACATTGCGCAAGCCGCTCAAATCTGTGGACGTTCAGACCAAAGAGACCTTCAATGCAGCCTATGAACGCTCCGATACCTGTGTCGTACCTGCCGCTGGGGTCATTGCAGAAGCCATGGTGGCTATTGTTTTGGCTCGGTCTTTCCTGGAGAAATTTGGGGGCGATTCTATGGCTGAAACGCTTCGCAATTATCAGGGGTATTTGCAGCAGCTCCAGGTCTATTGAGGCCTCGGTTTTCCCAGTTGACGCCGATTGCAGGCATCAGTAAGATAGACCTAAAAATATCGGATCTGCGGAAACTAGATTGAGGATTAAGTAAGTACATATGATCGTTCCGGTCGTGAAATACGGGGATTTGATATTGCAGCAGGTCTGTAAACCCGTGACTCAGTTTGACGAAGAACTGGAAATTCTCGCCAGAAACATGGTTCAGACCATGTATGCCGCTCCAGGATATGGTCTGGCTGCTCCCCAGGTTGGGGTACTGAAACGGTTGGTCGTAGTGGATGACACTGTTGGAGAAAAGCCGGACTCATTGATTGTATTGGCTAATCCGGAGATCATTGATGCCGAAGGCGACCAATTCGAAGAGGAAGGATGCCTGAGCATTCCGGATTTCACCGGCAAGGTCCACCGGCCTATGCGAGTTGTAGTCTCCGGCCAAAACATCCACGGAGAGGAAAAAATCTATGAAGGCCTTGGGCTTCTTTCTCGGGTCCTTGCTCATGAGATTGACCACCTGAACGGTGTTCTCTTCATTGACCATTTGGGCTCTATCAAGAGGGACATGATCAAGAGGAAAATCCGCAAGAAAGTTCGTGCGGGAGAGTGGTAATGCGGTTAGCGTTCATGGGGACCCCGGAATTTGCGGTCCCTACCCTCCGGAAGCTGCTCGAGAGTTCCCACCAAGTAACCTCCGTTTTTACTCAATCTGACAAACGTTCTGGGCGGGGTGAGAGAATGACGATGTCCCCAGTCAAAAAGCTCTCCTTGGAACTGGGGATTCCGGTTTATCAGCCCGACAGGCTAAATTCCGACGTATGGCGGCCGGTTTTCCAATCAGTACAGGCTGATGCTTACTCGGTGGTTGCTTATGGGAGGATTTTGCCGGCTTGGCTGCTTGACATCCCCAGGCATGGGGCCATCAACCTCCACGCCTCGCTTTTGCCTAAGTATCGGGGAGCAGCGCCAATCAATTGGGCGATCGCCAACGGTGAGGTCGTCACTGGCATCACCACCATGAAGATCGATACAGGGTTGGACACAGGCGGCATCCTGCTCCAGGAGCCCGTCGCAATAGGCCCTGAAGAAACGGCATCGGATCTTCACGACCGGCTTGCCGTTTTTGGCGCCGATCTGATGCTCAGAACGCTGGATGCCTTGGAGTCAAGGACCCTGACTCCAGTCCCACAGAGGAATGAACTTGCCAGCTATGCACCGATTCTCAAAAAGTCTGATGGGTTGATTGATTGGACACAGCCATCATCAAAGGTAAATGACAGGATCCGAGGACTTAACCCATGGCCTGGCACCTACACTTTTCTAAATGGAAGCCTGCTACGCATCTGGAAATCCCGGCCTGTCGAGATCAACTCTTCAACCCAGGCCCCTGGTGTTCTTGCTCGTGATCCCAGGCTGGGTGGCGTGGTGTTTTGTCACCCAGGGCAGTTGCAGCTACTCGAGGTGCAACAGGAAGGCCGCAAACGAATCACTGCAACTGAATTTCTGAATGGGTTGAGGCTTGGTGAAGGCCAAACTCTTCTCCTAGGAACATAGTCTTGCCTATCTCCCCGGCTCGCCTCGCTGCCTTTCGAGCGCTTACCTCTTTGCAGCTTGAAGGAACAAATCCGGCCGATCTACTGCATTCGGAATTGGCGGGACCTCTTTCCTTAAAGGACCAGTCGCTGGCAACCGAGCTGGTCTATGGGGTTCTGCGCCGACAACTACAGCTGGATTGGGCAGTTTCTCGATTATGCAGAATCTCATTAGGAAAACTAGATCTTCCAGTCTTGCTGGCTCTGCGGTTGGGTGCATATCAGTTACTGTGTCTGAGTCGGATTCCCGTCTGGGCTGCCGTACACGAATCGGTCGAGCTGGTTAAGGGGGCCAACGTTAGGTCCGCTGCAGGGATCGTCAATGCCGTCTTGAGGAGGCTCGATCGGCAGGATTTCCAAGCTGCTCTGGAGTGCCTCGATCAACATAGTGACGAAGGGATGTCGATCCTATACTCCCACCCTGCTTGGCTGGTGGGCCGTTGGCGGAAGCAGTTTGGAGAAGAGACTGCGGCCTGCTTGCTTAAGACGAACAACTTATCACCGCCCACTTTTTTTCGAATGAACTCTCCCCTTGATGCAAAAAAAGTGGTCGAGGGCATTGCCAAGCAGGGGATCACCTGTGAGCCGCATCCTGTCGTTGATGGATGCTGGAAGGTCCTAGACGGTGACCTGCTAAAGACACTCCCATGCCAGGACGGCCGAATCTACATTCAAGATCCCGCCTCTCAATTGATTCCGTTCTTCCTTGAAACTATGCCGGGTCATTTTTGCCTAGACGTGTGTGCCGCACCGGGTGGGAAGCTTTCCCAGATTGCCAGGCTATCTGGAGGAGGGACCTTCCTGGTCGGAATGGACCTCCGCTGGCGGCGGCTGCGCTCAGCGGCTAGACTTCACCTCCGGAACTGGCCAGGTCTATGCCTGGTTGTGGCAGATGGGAAAGAAGAATTGCCATTTTCCAGCAAATTTGACCGGATTCTGGTAGATGCTCCATGCTCCGGAACCGCAACACTGCAGCGGAACCCTGACATCCGTTGGCGCCTTTCCCCGACAGATTTCCAGGGGCTGCAAACCACACAGCTAACCATATTGAAGAACGCGGCTCAACAATTGAAACCTGATGGGACGATGGTCTATTCCACCTGTTCTCTTGAAGAAGAAGAGAATGAGGACGTGGTCGAGCTTTTCTTGGGAAGCCATCCTGAGTTTTGCTTGGGACTTCCTCAAGACCATCGGCTACACGAGTTTTCTAATAGTCGTGGTTACTTCAAGTTATTACCTTCTGAATGGAATAGTGACGGCTTTTTCGCCGCAGTACTCAAACGAAAGAGCGCAGCTGGTTGAAACAGCTGATGGAACTCCTCTTGGTAGTTAAGAATTTTAGCCCCCCATCCCGAAGAGCCAGGTCGGCACTTCCATCCTTGCCCCTTTTGCAGGATCAACAATCTGGTTGATTCTGAGGTTGCCAACCAGGTTAACCAGCATTCTGGCATCTTTCTCGGAGCGGTTAGTGAACTTCGAAACTAACAAAACCATGTCATCGGTGGCTTGCCAGGCAGCCTCACCGAGGTCCTTTTGGGAACTGAGGGTAGCCACAAACTCCTGTCGGAGAATGACTGGTCGATCTGAAAGTTTTTCCGGCAACTTGCGGAAGCGAACTAGGACTTCGGCGTCGGTCTCGATCCCCTGCCCACTGATTTCTCCATCCCCTTGTAATGCGTGCGGGTCTCCCAAGCCCAACAAGGCCCCCTTGACCTGGGTACTGAAAACGACGGTACTGCCGGCCCGTACCTCTCTGCAGTCCAGGTTGCCACCTGTATCAGCAGGAGTCCGCGTGTCCATTTCTCCCTTGGCCGGGGCCACCCCAATCCCACCAATCATTGGCTGCAACGGAAGTCTAAGGCTTTTGTCTATAACTGCGAAACCGTCAACTAGCTCAAAGACCCGTCCACCGCTGTACCCCCATTCCCCCACGCGAACATCCATTAATTCGATAGCTATCCCGTCTCCAGCTTCAATACCTTCAACGAAAATCGGGCCTGTAGCCGGATTGATCGTATCGCCTTCTTTCGGAACCTGGAATCTGCCATCTCGGGTGACCAGGCCGGGCAGCCCGTGCTGGCATTCGACCAGAACGACTTCACCCAGTCGCACGCGATAGCTGGGAATGAGACCCGAATGATAAACAGTAAAGTACCTGTCCTTGGAAAGACGCCGCACTCCACTCTCAACCCCACCCTGCAAGGAGATCCCCATTTTCGAACTGCTGCCTCCTGACGTTACTCTAGAATCTGCCGGGTGTCGGGATCCTGGGCCCCTGGGGGATCCGAACACAGCCGAACCCACGGCCCAATGTGCCAGAAAAGATCTACGGTCCATTGAAGAGGCCTCCTTTCTGACATCATTAATAACGTCGGAGTGCCGTTACCGGAAACTTCTGATTGTCGAGATGAAGATTACCGGAAATCATCCGGGGGTGACTAGAAAAAACCCGAAGCATGCTTCACCCTACTTACCCGGATTTCTCACCAACAAGACACAAAGGCTGTGATAAGCTTGGAATACGCTCCGGTGCACAATTCCAAGTGCTATGTCGAAACTACGACGAGACCATGACGCTTACCCTGGTAGAGAGGGAAATCCACCTGGGCCGAACTGTTGCCATGAACGATGAATTGTGGGTGAAATTAAGCCTTGGCTGACTGTCTGTATGTAGTTTGAGAAATGGAGTAAATGGAAACGGGGTGGCTTGCTGGCTCGAGTCCCCTATGGTAAAATTGCGGCTCGTTTTAGTTGTTTGCGGGAGTGACGAGGCCCAGTGCAGAAAAGAATACTTCGTTTCCTCCGAGCGCTCTTCTTGGCTTCCGTGCTAGGTACTGCGGGTTTTTTAAGTTGTTTGACCGCAATGCGGCTGGCCATTCGGGGGAGCGAAGTCACAGTTCCTAATCTGGGGGGAAAAACTCTGCAGGATGCCACTCTGCAACTCAATGCTCTTGAACTTCGACTTAAAGTGGATGGACGACGGTTTGATAATCAGATCCCCGGCGATCGAATTATCTCGCAAGTTCCTTCCCCTGATTCACGGCTCAAAAAATATCGGACTGTTCGAATTGTAGTGAGTTTGGGAGCAAAGCGAGTTCAGGTCCCCGATCTGCGCGGAGAAAGCCTCCGAGTGAGTCAAATCTCGCTCCTCAAGAAAGGGCTTTCCTTGGGAATGATTGCTGCCGTGAGTTTTGACGGGGTCGAGAAAGACCGCATTATTGCGCAGGATCCCTCTTCTGAAGCTCAATTGGCCGCCACTCCAACGGTCAATGTGCTGATATCCTCGGGCAGGCGGAATAGGGAGTACTTAATGCCAGACTTGGCGGGGCGGAATCTTGAAGAAGTGTCTAAGGTCATCCAGAATTCAGGAATCACTCTTGGGAAGCTCAACTATCAATCGACCCCGGGTCTCATTCGAGGAACGATCCTCAGGCAAATCCCGGCCGCTGGCCAGAAGCTGGTGGAAGGAAGTGCCATTGATCTGGAAGTTTCCAAATGACAGACAACCCAAGAACGGATAAAAGTGCGTCTGAGTGATAAATCAGCCTGTGCGATTTATCGTCCCACCGAGCGTGGTTTCAGTTAGAATAGGATGGGGAAGGAGGGGTAAAGCTTCATGAATTCTGGATGCTCGGCGCGGCTCTATGACCAAGTCGGCTCAAAGCGGCTAGTTTCGCGTCCCACTTCTCATTCGGACTCGAATCCGGACGTCTACCAATTGTTATCTCAACGGAACCTGTCGAACCATGGCCCGTTGGAGGGATTGATGAAGAAATCCATCGGAGTTGTTGTTGTTCTTTTTGTTGTAATCAATCTGTGCGGCTGCTTTGGCCGTGGCAAAAAGGACGAGGTGGCAACTCCAACCGCAAGTGCTGAACCTGACAAGGTTCTTTATGAAAAGGGCCTGAAGGATATGCAGAAAGGGCGCTATGAAGTTGCCCGCTTGACTCTCCAGACTCTGTTGAACACTTATCCGGACAGCGATTACAAGGAGAAAGCGAAGCTGGCCCTTGCTGACTCCTTTTTCAAGCAAGGAGGCACCACCGGCTTCATCCAGGCAGAGGCGGAATACAAGGATTTCATTACCTTCTTTCCCACAAGCGACGACTCTGACGATGCGCAGATGAAGATCGCTATGACCCACTACCTGCAAATGGAGAAGCCTGACCGCGATCGCACCCAAGCTTTGGCGGCCGAACGGGAATTCAAAAACCTCATTGACCAGTTTCCTGATAGCCCTCTAAAAGACGAAGCGGCACAGCGACTCCGTGAAGTGCGGGAAGTGCTGGCTGAAGGAGACTTGAGGGTCGCTCGGCAATATATCATGAGACGAAACTATCGAGGTGCCTTCCGCCGGGCAGAAACTGTCGTAAATTCGTACTCGGATTTTAGCAAACAGGATCAGGCTCTATTTACTCTGGCAGAAGCGTCTGAAGGTCGGAAAGATATTCCTCGGGCGGCGTACTTTTATGGCAAGATAGTCAGTGACCTGCCATCGAGTCCATTGTCTGATGAATCAAGAAAGAGACTGGAGAGGCTGAACTACCCCATCCCGGATGTGAATCAGGAAGCTCTGGCCCGAGCCCAGGCAGAACAGGACATGAAGGAAAAGCGATCCATGCTTGGGAAGGTTTCCAGCCTTTTCAGCAAGAAACCTGATGTGTCCAGCGCCCGCAAAGCAAGCCGGCCTCCTTTGAGCCTGAGCCCTCAAGTCATCGATATGCAAGCCTCGACTCAGACAAGTCAGCCCCCCTCACCTCCCCCACCGGTTCAAGGAGGAGACGCTAGCGCAGAAATGGGAGTTCAGATTGTCAAGCGGTCTTCAAGTTCTCCTGCCAGTGCCCAGCCTGCCAGTGGCACTGCCTCACGCGAAGAAATTGAAAAGCAATACGAACGAATCAGGTTGGCGGCCAGCAAAGTCAAGCCCGGATCAAGAGTTGTGTTTGCTCAAGTAGACACTGGTCGCAGTACCATTTCTTTTTGGATCGAGGATTCTGTTGGGAAGGCGCTTTCTCAGAAGTCTAGCGAGTACCCGGTTGAGGAGATCGGGAACAAGTCCGAAAAGGACTTGGAGAACCTGATCGAGAACTTGTTAAGTAAGAACGGCGGAACAGCATAAGCACTGGCCTTGCCTTTACAGGCATCGGTTTGGTTATCTGACGGTTGGCTTGGTTGCCAGCCAGGATTCAAGCACACTCCAAAAGCAAGTCCAAGAGTCGGCTTTTGACTAAAGTTTATTCCCGGAAAATCGATTGAAGATACGAGTGTTCTTTGCACCATAGACGGGCAGGAGAGCCAATGGCCAAGACAATTTTACTCGCAGACGACAGCATTACCATCCAGAAGATTGTCAATTTGACGTTTTCCGGGGAAGGTATCGATGTAGTGACCGTCAGTAACGGTGAAGCAGCACTCCGTAAAGTCAACGAAATCCATCCGGATGTGATTCTGGCAGACATATTTATGCCGGGCAAGAACGGGTACGAACTCTGCGAGCATATCAAGAATTCTCCAAATCTCCGGCATATTCCGGTCATTTTACTGGTAGGGGCCTTTGAACCTTTTGATGGCAACGAAGCCACTCGAGTTAAGGCCGACGGTCACCTGACCAAGCCGTTCGAAATCAAAGTCCTTATATCAGCAGTGAATTCCCTGATTTCGGCCGCGACTGAGGTCGAGGCACCAAAGGAAGCCAAGGTTGAACCGGAACTGGCCCCGGTAGCAGCTGTGCCGCCGGCTGAAGTAGTGACGGAGACAACCTCAGGCACTGTTGTAGTTGAGCCTCCGACTGTTGTTGAAGAAGGCCTCCAAGAAAAGGCCGAGTCGCTAAAGGAAGCCGAGATCGGGCCGGCCCCACAGGCGGAAGTTGCGACAGAAAAGGCTCCGGGTGCTGCTGTGGTTGAGCCTCCGATTGTTGTTGAAGGAGGCCTCCAGGAAGAGGCCGAGTCACTGAAGGTAGCTGAAATCGAGCCGGGGCCAGCTCCGGTCGCGGTGGCACCGCCGGCGGATGTTGAGACAGAAGCGACATCAGGGGCTGCTGTGGTTGAGCCTCCGGTTACTGTTGAAGAGCACCCCCAAGTAGAGAGCGAGGGGGGACTGGAGCCAAGGGCACCCGATCTTGTTCCCGGGCCTCCCCCAGTGTCCGAGCCTGTAAGTATTGAGACTGAGGCAGAAGGTAAAGGCGAACCTGCTCCCGAACTCAAGGCAGAAGCAGTTGCGCAGGTGGAAGGGCCGGCTGAATTGGAAAGGCCGGCTCCCGAAGAAACCGTAATTGTAGAAAAGGTAGTCCGCGAAGCTACGGTTGGGCCTGAAGAAGCAGTCTTGACAGGGCTGGAATCGAGTGCTTTGTTGGAAGAGCACGTGGCAATCCCTGCTTCGCCCGTGATCAGTGTGCAAGAAGCGGCCCCTCCTGTGGAGGTCCCCGCCATTGAACTGGAAGAAGCTGATCCTCTGGGGCTTTATGCCGCCGATTCTGTGTTTGCCCCAATCCCTCCCGTAATCTCTGACTCAGCCTCGATGAGTTCTAGGAATCTAGTGGTTGACATCTGGGAATCGAAGGATGCTTTGGTTCCCAGCAACGACGTGTTGCCCGAGTTGGCTGCTGAGGAAGGGGTTCCGATCGCGACAACTGGGGTCGGGAAGGTCCACCCCGTTACACCCTCGCCAAAAGCCGCCCCAGTTCAGGAACTCCTGGTAGGGACGGGACCCGCCAGGGAGGAACTCGGCGCAGCGGCAACTGTCGAAGTTGCTGTTCCGGAAATTCTCGTTCAAGAAGAGCGGGCAGTCTTTACAGCATCTTCTCTGGTTTCGACGGAGCCTCCAGGTCAGACGGCACGGGCTACACCGGGTGCAGGTTTGGATGACCCCGTTTTAATAGACCGCATTGTCAACAAGGTCGTTGAAAGGCTCAGCAAGGATGCTGTCGAAAGAATTGCGTGGGAGGTCGTCCCTGATTTGGCGGAAATCATGATCAAGGAGTACGTCCAGGCTCACTTCAGCAGTAGAGAAAATCATTGAGCCGTTAAAGTCCCACCTGTCGTCTAAGTTTCCTGCTTGCACATTGCGTCGGCCCAATGAGGTCACTCCGATCGTGTTAGGTCCGAGACCCCGTGGGCATTCCTCAATTTCCCTTCACTTTTGACCCTGGAACTGTAAAATAGAGGATCCGCCGGCAGGTCGGATTCTCTCGGACGGTTTCACCTTCAAGGCGAACCCTGATTTGGGTAATTTAATTTCGAGAAAATGAACTTGGAAACACCAAGAACGACAGAACTTCCCAAAAGCTACGAGCCGAAATCTATAGAAGGGAAATGGTATCCATTCTGGGAACTAGAGCGGTTCTTCGTGGCTGATGCCCGATCGACGAAGCCTGTCTTCTCGATTGTCATCCCACCCCCCAACGTGACTGGCTCTTTGCATATGGGGCACATGCTGGTGTACACGCTTCACGACATCGTAGTCCGATGGCGGAGAATGCAGGGGTTCAACACGCTCTGGTTGCCAGGTACAGATCACGCTGGCATTGGCACGCAATATGTCGTCGAGCGGCAATTGGCCGCGGAAGGGAAGTCCCGCCAGGATTTGGGTCGTGAGGCCTTCGAAAAACGGGTTTGGGAGTGGAAGGAGCAGAGTGGGAGTACGATACTCAAGCAGTTGCGCCTGCTCGGTGGTTCGTGCGATTGGACGCGAGAACGCTTCACTCTGGACGAAGGCCTGTCTCGAGCTGTGCGGGAAGTTTTTGTCCGGCTTTACAACGAAGGGTTAATCTACCGTGGCAAGAGGCTCATTAACTGGTGTGTCCGCTGTCGCACAGCCTTGTCGGATCTGGAGGTGAAATCCGATCCAGTCCAGGGCAAACTCTACTCCATTCGTTATCCGGTGAAAGGATCGTCTGAATTCATCACGGTAGCTACCACTCGCCCGGAAACTATGCTGGGAGATACTGCCGTCGCCTTTAACCCACGGGACCAACGTTACCTCTCCATGAGGGACAAGACTCTAGTTCTGCCGTTGCTCCATCGGGAAATCCCGTTAATCGAAGATGAGTTTGTAGATCCGGAATTCGGGACAGGGTTGGTCAAGGTCACTCCGGCTCACGACCCGAATGATTTCGATATGGGAATGCGCCATCAGTTACAGATGATCTCGGTCATGGATGAGGATGGCCGGATGACTCCGGAGGCAGGTCGCTTCCAAGGGTTGGAGCGCTTCGAGTGCCGCAGGGAAGTCGTCCGAGAACTCCAAACTCAGGGACTTTTGGAGAAGGTTGAAGATCACCTCCACAATGTGGGTCACTGTGACCGGTGCAGGACCATTATCGAACCCCGAATCTCCATTCAGTGGTTCGTGAAGACCAAACCACTGGCGGAACCCGCGATTGCCGCCGTGGAAGATGGCCGTGTCCGATTCGTACCTGAAAACTGGGCCAAAACTTACTTCGAGTGGATGCGAAATATCAAAGACTGGTGCATTTCTCGACAGCTTTGGTGGGGGCACCGCATCCCAGCGTGGTACTGCGACCAGTGCGGGGAAATCATTGTAGCCAGAGAAGCTCCTCAAGCTTGTTCCCAGTGCGGATCTTCCTCCTTAACCCAGGAGACCGACGTACTAGACACCTGGTTCAGTTCCGGTCTTTGGCCATTTTCCAGCATGGGATGGCCCGAGGCCACCGAGGACATCAAGGTCTTCTATCCGACTTCTCTCCTGATTACCGCGTTCGATATCCTTTTCTTTTGGGTTGCCCGGATGATCATGCTGGGGATGAAGTTCATGGGAGATGTGCCGTTCCACATCGTTTACATCCACAGCCTCGTCCGAGACGCCGAGGGACAGAAGATGAGCAAGTCGAAGGGTAATGTCATCGACCCTTTGCAGGTGATGGAACAGTATGGAACCGATGCGGTTCGTTTCACGCTCGCGATCATGGCTGCCCCGGGGACTGATATTTCATTGTCCCATGAGAAGATGCTTAGTCATCGCGCGTTTGCCAACAAAATCTGGAATGCCACGCGTTTTGTCTTGATGAACCAGGATCATCCGACTCGTCGCGCTTCCGCTATAGTTTCCATCTCAACGCTACAACAGGAACTAGTCTGCCGAAAGTCTGAGTTGTCGCTGGTTGATCGATGGATTCTCTCTCGTCTGGCCAATGTTATAAAAGAGACCCAAATCTCGCTGGAATCCTTTCGTTTCCATGAGGCCACCCATTGTCTCTACCATTTTTTCTGGCATGAGCTATGCGATTGGTACCTGGAGTTCCTCAAACCGAGGATTCTGGACTCGACGGGACTGGAGAATCATCAGCTCTCCTTTCGAGTGTTGCATTTTGTCTTCGATCAGGCTCTCAAGTTGCTTCACCCCTTCATGCCTTTCATCACGGAAGAGTTATGGCAGCGTCTACCGCACGAGGGAGTTTCGTTGGCCATTGCGCCTTTCCCGGTATCGAGAGAAGAGTTCATCGACCCAGGGGCTGAAAAAGGTGTTGCTACCCTGGAAGACGTCATCGTGAAAATCCGCAATGTCCGCGCGGAAATGAACATCGAGCCCAGCAGGAAAATTGATGTCAACCTGGCAAGCTCCGATCCTGCGATAGTGCCCATTCTGGAGGATGGGTCTATTCATATCCGCAATCTGGCCCGCTGTGCACAGGTCAACATCATGAATTCCCTCAAAAACCTTGAGCATTCAGCTCGACGCGTTGCGCTGGGTGTGGAAATTGAGATCCCCTTAGTGGGTTTAATTGATTTTGAAGCCGAAAGGGCTAAGCTCGAAAAGGAAATCGCCAGGGCGGAGAAAGAGATCCTCCAGATTCAGCAGAAACTCTCGAACCCAAACTTCCTGTCCGGTGCTCCGGAATCAGTGGTCCAGTCGAACCGGGAACGGCTCATCGTGGCCACTGACAAATTTCATAAATTGAGAGAGAGTCTCTCCCGACTGTAATTCAATCTCTCCCATTGGGCGTGTCGATGATAAATCTTGGCTTTGTTGATCCCATTATCCAGAGTGCACTCGAAGAAGACCTGGGGGCCGGTGATTTGACCACACAGGCAGTTGTCGATCCAGAACTCCATGCTGAAGGGAGGTTTTGTGCCAAGGAGGACCTGGTACTAGCGGGCTGGCCAGTTGCCACCAGGATATTTTGCAAGCTTTCCAGTCAGGTCGACACGGAGGCACGATATCCCGAAGGTTGCTTTGTGAGTAAGGGAACAATGTTTGGAGTTGTACGAGGCCCGGCCGCCAGTTTGCTGGCTGGTGAACGGACAGCCTTGAATTTTCTACAGCGACTATCCGGGATCGCCACACTAACTCGCGGATTTGTTGAACACGTTACAGGCACTGGGGTTGAGATTCTGGATACCCGCAAGACCACGCCAGGTCTTCGACTCCTGGAGAAATATGCAGTCCGGGTTGGAGGAGGGAAAAACCACCGATTTGGGCTTTATGACGGAGTCTTGATCAAAGACAACCATGTTGTTGCTGCTGGAGGAATTCGAGAAGCCATTTTGAGAGCCAGAAAACGCATCGATCACCTCAAAAAGATTGAGGTTGAGGTTAAAACCTTCGGCGAGTTGGAAGAGGCGCTGGAAGCAGGGGCCGAGATGGTTCTTCTTGACAATATGCCGGTCAGCCAGGTGCAGGAGGCAGTTCGAAGAAATTCGGGCCGTGCACTGCTGGAAGTTTCAGGTGGAGTCAATTTGGGGAATGTGCGCGATTATGCCCTTACCGGTGTCCAGTTCATCTCGGTTGGGGCATTGACTCACTCGGCCAGAGCGGTCGATATCAGCCTAGAACTGAAGTTGTCTTAGGGCAGATTGAGAAACCGTTTGGACGCAAGGTTCATATCTCATAAGTATTTTTGGCGCTCCGAAAATTGAGGATTAAGGATGAATTTCAACTAGAGTTAGGGACCAGGATCTTGGGCAGAGAGCTCTATCTCTTCGAGAGTGTCGAATCCACCAGCGACACTGCCCAGGGTTTGGCTCTCGAAGGGGCCCCTGAAGGCACCCTGGTAGTGTCGGGGGAGCAGTCGCGAGGACGGGGGCGCTCAGGACGTTCCTGGTTCTCAGAGCGAGACTCCGGGCTTTACCTTTCCTTGATCCTTCGTCCACCAATCAAGCCGCAATTGGCGCCGGTTTTGAGTCTGGTAGCGGGGGTAGCAGTGCACCGGGCAATCCAGGCGGTTAGTGGATTAGTGGCGGACATCAAGTGGCCCAACGATATTTTGGTGGGTCAGAAGAAGTGCGCTGGGATCTTGTTAGAGCTTCACTCCGACTGCGACCAGATCAAGCACCTCATCCTGGGAATTGGAGTTAATGTCAATCACAAAGGATTTCCTGCAGGGTTGGATGGCCTCGCCACCTCTCTGCTTCTGGAAACAGGACGCCGCTTCCGCAGGGCTGAGGTTCTGCTGGCTCTACTGGACCACTTTGAACTGGTCTACCAACAATTTCTCGTGGTTGGAGCCGGGGAAATCGTGGAAGCTTGGAAAAAAAACTCGTCCTTCGCAGATGGGAAACGGATATCCGTCATGCTGGGCAACAAAGCCATTAAGGGCATAACAGTGGGTGTCTCGGCGAAAGGTGCTCTTCAGGTCCGCCTGGAAAATGGCCAAACCGAAGAATTCATTAGCGGAGATATTGTCAGTTGGGAGTGATGTTATGCTGCTGGTGATTGACGTTGGGAACACGAACACGGTTCTAGGGGTCTACCAGGACAGAGAGTTGATCGGGCACTGGCGCTTAGAAACTAAGCCTCGACAAACGGCCGATGAATACGGCATTTTGAGCAGAAACCTTTTCGCCTTGGCCAGTATTGAATCGTCCAAGATCCACGATATTGTGATTGCTTCTGTTGTGCCACCGTTGAACTCGGTTCTGGAACAAATGGCTGTGAAATACTTCAAACTCAAACCCCTTTTTGTGGAGCCGGGGATAAGAACCGGCATCGCTGTCCTCTACGAACCCCCCACGGACGTGGGAGCCGATCGCATAGTCAACGCCGTGGCAGCCTATGAAAAATACGGAGGTCCTGCCATCGTGGTAGATTTTGGGACGGCAACTACCTTTGACGCCATTTCGTTGAAGGGGGAATACCTGGGCGGCGTCATTGCTCCCGGACCGGGAATCTCTTCGGAAGCCTTATTCACCAGAACGGCACGACTCCCGAGGGTGGAAATCAAGCCTCCAGCCAGAGTCATTGGTACATCGACTATAGGGAGCATCCAATCGGGCTTGTATTACGGATACATCGGCCTCGTCGACGGAATCCTGGAACGAATGATCGCTGAACTTGGTCAGAAGACCGTCGTCATTGCCACAGGGGGGCATTCCTCCTTGATTGGATCCGCGACGCATCGAATTCAACACATCGATGCCAATCTTACGATGGAAGGATTGCGCCTGATCTACGAGAAGAACCGCCCCAGATGACCCCTGCCGAATTATCCCCGGGTTACGCATCGCCAAAGTAGACCCCAAACCGCTGTTCAGGCAGTTGAGGGCAACGAGCGTCTTCACGACAGCCCGAGTTCCAGGATTCAGGGACTCTCTTCCCCAAGGGGGTCACCTGTCGAATCTCAAATGTGGGCAATGACCGCCGTAGAATGCCCTGCGATGGAAATGGAGGCAGTAAGATGAATCATCGTGGTATGATGCAAGGGCCTTGAGCTCTTGCATCGTGGAAAACTACTTCAATTACTACACTGAGATCGAAGAGCATTTCCAGAATCGACGAGGTACTCCAACCTTGCTTTCTCCCCTCGATTGGTTCTTGATCGAGTCCTTTCAATCTGCAGGTATCCCGTTGGAGGTAATTCTCAGGGGTATTGACCGCGCCTTTGAAAAGCGCTCCAAGGCGAGATCCAAGACTCAAAAAATCAATTCACTGGCCTATTGCACACAGGCAATCCTGGCCGAGTATGAACGCCACCAAGCGAGTTTAGCGGGCAGTTCCTCTCAAGTTGAGGTGAACTCCTCGCCAGCTACGTCTAGCGAGGCTGATAGGGCCAATTTGATCCAGCTTCTGGACAAGGCGAGTGACCTCTTGAAGCAGTCTCGGGACCAATCACCCTCTCACCCGGGGAGTTCCCTGGTGGAAGTGATTGACGATACTATCTCGTCCTTAAAGGCCATCAAGACGGAGATCTCCACTTGTCAGCATCCTGATTATGAACATCTGGAAATGCGACTGAGCACCCTGGAGGAGAAAGTTCTCGCTTCACTCATCTCCAGTTTGAGTGAGGATGTCCTGATGGCTGTCCGTGCCGAGGTGTCAAGTGAAATCCATCGCCACCGCCGGGGTCTAAGAGCGGAACAAATGGCTCTGCTGGAAAGGAAAATGCTTCATAAAAGGCTTTTCGACCGATTCCACTTGCCTCGACTGAGCTTGTTCTATTTGCCCTTAAATTAGTTTACAGGTTACAGGTGCCAGTATCAGGTCATAGGTTGCAGGGCATAGGGAATTGAGGATGAGGATTTGGGACCCCAACCCGGGAATCCAAAGTCCAAAGTCCGAAGTCCAAAGTCATTCGATCCTGATCACTTCCTCTTTCGCCCTTTCCTCCATTTCCTGCCTGACACCTGACACCTGAC
>JBGOTQ010000033.1:0-31730 GCA_041476565.1 Terriglobia bacterium
GGGAGATAATGGAACAGCAGGCACCATACCAGGTTCCAATTTTGACGACGCGAGCAGGACGCCGCCACCGGATCCGAGCTCAACAACCTTTGCGTCGCGCACAGCCTTCAGTTCGTCGCGGAGCAGCGCCACTTCCTCAGCGAGGGTGCGCACCTGATCCTCGAGCGCTTTCATCCGTGCCTCCTCCGGTGCTGAAACGGAGGATTGGGTGGCGGGCCCATCCTTTTTCGACTCTGGGGAGGGATTTTGCTGGGCGTAAGCAGAAGAATAGAAAACAAGAGCGAAAAGTACTGCAACTATCTTCATGGCACTACTCCTAGCGAGATAAGTGTTTCAGGCACCAAGGGATCTCTGTGCACTGCTGTGCTCACATTTCCTCGTTCCGGTCAGGCGCCAGTCATCGCGTGACTGGACTCCTAACCTATCACAAGAAGTTTCATTATCGGCCCTGGTTGACCAACAGATCATAAACAATTCCCAGGAATTTACAAACCAGGGGCGGCTGGATCTTTTCTATCCTTATCCGGGGTCATGGTCATAGAGCCCTTTGACCCAAGCGGAACCGCAGAAGCAGGTGTGTATCTGGATCAGGATACAAAGAATTGCGGAGGAGCTCGAGACTGGATGTTAAGGCTGATGGATCGAGGAAGAGCGAGGTCCCCGAAACCGAGACCCCAGGTGGCAACCTGCGGTGATTCCAGCCCTAGGAAGGGCTCCATCAGCACTGCAGGGGTCGTTTGGCTGTAACGACAAGCCAGACAATCTGGCAAGCTGCTGGTAGAAGCCTTGGCTTTGATGGTGGAAAGGTTTCCTGTCTGCGCCCCACAATGCACGCCGGGGGGGAACCTATTCAACTCGCAGGAGTGGAGATAACTGTGAACCAAGCTCAGAGTCAGCAACGGGAGTACAAGTACCCCTGCCAAGAACCTGGTAAAGCCGAGTTGTCGGTGTCGGACGACCATTTCTCTCGAAATTAGAAAATCTGCTAGTCTATTGTCATTAGACTAGCTTTCTGCTCACTGGATTGTCAAGCTTGGATTCACTTGAGCGACTTTGTATTCAGCTGATCGGCTGAATTCTTTGGAGTTTCTTGCTAAAAGAAAATATCAAATGAAAACAACAAGGGAAAGTTTTTTCCTTGAAAGAGAACTATTTTTGGTGTAAGATGTAAACTATTAGATTTTTCAAGAACCCGAATGCCCAGAACAAGACGTTTTAACCTTGGAGGTTGCCATGAACACGGCTGGAGCTGTAGCGGCCACGGCTGCCTCTCGTGCCCACCGCAATAGAGTCCTGGTTGTCAACACCGATTCCCTCTGTCAGCAGACTATCCGAGAGGCCCTCAAAGAAACGGCAAGCGAAGTCGCTTTCGTATACCCTCATCAAGAGTGGACCTGGATTTTCAAACATCCGGCGGCTTTCTCTGTTGTTGTGATTGACGCGTCAGACACTGAAATGGCTTTTATGTTATTAGAGACCATCAAGAAGGGCTGGCCTGAGGTAAGTGTTGTATTCTTATCGAACGACATGCAGTTCTGGATGGAATCGATTCAACGCGGCGCCTATGACATGTTACCCATGCCGCTCTATGGTCCGGACCTGGCCTGGATTGTCAACGGGGCCTTCAATCGCCACAAGGCAGCATGAAAATCCGTTTGGCCCAGGCTGCGGCCCCATTCATTGAGGGTCCGCAGCCTTTGTTTGTTGGCTCCGACCCACCATTCAGCCTAGCAAATATGGCAAACTGTCGCTCTTAAACGTCGATCCAATTGAGTAGACCACTCACGTAGAAGCTGTTGTCACGACGGGCAGTTGGCGTATCAGCACGAGCGGAAATAGGTACTGCTAACACGCCTGAGGGCTACGAGAGAGTTCTTTTGGGAAGGAACCGCAAGGCTGAAGAGAAGCGATTCATTTACTCACCTGCCGAAGACCCACCCGGAAAGCAACGTAACCGCAGAGTGCCGCTGCTGTCAGGATCCTGCAGCTGCGGCACTCCGCCTTTCGCAAAGTCTTTAGATCTTCTTAAAATTGGTAGAGGCAGTAAATGTTCCCCACTGCAAGAGGAACTTCCCGCCGTCCCCTTGCTTTTCCAACTTGATGGTGACCTGTTCTTCGGGGGACGCGGCTTGGGCATAGGCAAGAGGAACTTCAGCAACGACCGTGTCTTCCTGCTTGATCAGCAGGAGCCACTTTTCTTTCTCCACTAGTTTGGCGCGGAGGACATACTTGCCTTTCTTCACCAGCGTGTCACCAAATTTCAGGTCGATGTCTGTGGTTAGCGTGGTCGGAGCATTGGAGCCCAACCTCCATTCCTGCCCAGGCTTGAGCAGGCTGTAGATGTCCCGGCCCTGCAGCGATGGACGACCATAATCCACTGACACCTTGCCGGCACCTAGGGTCAGGGTGGCTTCACCCCGGTCCTGTGCCTGTAGTGAAGTTGGAAGAACAGAGCAGACAACCCCCAGGAAAAGAATTCCAAAGAGAAGCTTCTTCATCTAGTCAATCTCCTTTGTTGAAGTTTTTGGTTTAATTTGGGAAGCGGCACCAGCCGAAGGCCTAATTATACCGGTAGGGGATGGAAGTGACAACGGCAATCGAGCTTATGACCTAAGGGGTCAGAAGCTATGAAGGCATGGTCAAATCGGTTGTTCTTTTGGGGTCGCAGGATGGCACGGCTAGACCAGAATGACCTGAAGGTCGGCGGTCTGCAAGGTTTTGGCTGCGTAAAGACCACCAAATCCGCCTCCAACAATAACAAGATGATTGCTTTGAGGGATGGCTTCATTATATCGGCAGTTGACCTTTCCCATTGCCAAGTTCAAAATCAACTCCAGGTGAGCACGCAAGGATGACCAAGAGGACAAAAATCGGTTTGAGCGCAATAGGGTTGGTCTCAGTTTGTCTGGGAACCCCTAGATTCCTCGACGCCCAGGTCGTCGTCAATGGCAGGTTGCTGGACTCGTCGAGGAAGCCCGTCGTGGCGGCCCACGTGACGGTGGAACCAGAACTTCCCGGCTCGGCAAAAGAACTCATTTCGGACGGCGAAGGATTGTTCACCCTGAACCTGAGCCAGGGGGGCCGCTATTATGTGAGTGTTGGCTTCCCGGGATTCTACGAACTCAAGCGGCGACCGGTCGACCTGGTGGCAGGGGTCAATGTTATTACCATCGATCTCATCCCTATTGAGGACACGAGCTATTCGATCGATGTTTATCCCGAGAAGAACATAGAGATAGAACAAATTGCCTCTTCTTATGACCTCAGTGATGAGGATATCCTGGAGATCCCTGCCGCTCGTTCCTACTATTTAGCCAATATGATGTCGGTCATGCCCGGAGTTCTGCAGGATTCTTCCGGCAAGCTTCATTTGAATGGGAGTTCGGCAGAACAGGGCAATTGGTTGTTGGATGGGTTTAATGTGGCAGACCCGGTGACCGGGCAACTAGAGGCCACCCTCAGCGTTGAAGCTGTCAAATCCCTCGATCTGTTTTCGGGCCGATATTCTGTGGAGTTTGGAAAGGGGACGGCGGGATCGATGGCGATCAACAGCCCGATGGGTAATAACCGCTTTCACCCCAGCGCCACCAACTTCATCCCGGGATTTGAGAGCTCGAAAGGCTTTCGACTGGCCAGCTGGCGCCCGCGGTTCAACTTTTCCGGCCCTCTCAAAAAGGATCGAGCCTGGTTTTATGATGGCGTTGACTTTAACTATAGGCAAAACGTCATTCCTGAATTGCCCGCAGGCCAGGACCGAACCCTAACCTGGGTTTTGAGCAACCTGTTCCGGGTCCAGGCTAATCTGAGCCCTTCAAATGTTCTGGCTGGTGACTTCCTGTATAACTACCTCAATGCTCCCAAGACTGGGCTGTCGCCACTTGATCCAGTGGAAACGACGCTGGACAGGCGGGCACGGCGCTACTTCTTCAATGTCAAGGACCAAATCTATCTTTCCTCCAAGACCCTGATTGAGCTTGGTTTCGCCTCCTATCACTCGTTCAACCGCGGTGTCCCTCAGGGACATGAACTCTACCAGATTACTCCGAATGGGCGGGACGGCAACATGTTTATCGATTCCACGCTGAAAGGCAGCCGGCAAGAGGGGTTGGTGAACATCTTCCTGCCTCCTTTGAGTGGTTGGGGGACGCATCAATTCAAGACCGGCCTGGATTTCAATTATTCTGGTTATTATCAGGACGTCATGCGGACCGGTTACGAGTACTTGCGCCTGGACGGTACCGTTGCCAGAAGAGTCACATTTGGAGGCAATGGTGAATTCACCAAGTCAAATTTGGAATCTGCCGCATATTTTCAGGATCGATGGACCGTTCGCTCCTGGTTGCTGGTGGAAGCTGGCATTCGCTGGGATCGAGACCGGATCCTTTCCGACAGCGCTGTAACGCCGCGCTTCAGCTTCTCCTTCCTGCCCCCGCGTCTGAAGAATACCAAGCTGTCAGCTGGATTCGGTTTGATTCCATCGTCCACGAATCTGAATCTGTTCACTCGGGATTTGGACCAGTTTTCGTTGACTGAGCTAATCGGAGCAGATGGCAAGACTCCCCTTGGTACGCCTACCCTCACCCAATTTGAGATTCTTCCACACCAGCTGGGTATTCCGAAAACTAAGAGTGTGAGTTTCGGTATCGAACAGTCGTTACTTACCGACTACCGTCTGCAGATCAATTACCTGAGGAAGCGTGGCCATAGTGGATACACATACGAGGCCCTGTCTCCGGCCGGTCGACCAGCTCTAAATCCTGGCTTGCCCGTGCAGTTCTATTCTTTGCAGAACTCCAAAACTGAGTTCTATGACGCTGTCGAAGCCTCTCTGACTAAACGGTTCAAACGAAACTCGGAGTGGTTTGCCAGCTACACCCGCTCCCGCGCCAGGTCCAATGCTGCGGTAAATGTCAGTATTGACGATACCCTGACTTACACCGACCGAGAGGGCCCTCTTCCCTGGGATGTGCCGAACCGGCTGGTGAACTGGTTCTTCTTTCCTCTGACCAAAAACAACTGGTTGCAGTATTACCTGGAATGGAGGGACGGATTCCCCTTTACCGTAAACGATTCTGAAAGCCAGCAGGTTGGGCCGCTCAATACGAACCGGCTCCCACGAGTGTTCAGCCTAAATGTGCACTATGAGCGGAAGTTCATGTTTATACGACGAGACTGGGCTATTCGATTGGGGGCCGACAATATTACAGACCATCCGAATTACTCTCTGGTTAACAGCAATGTCGACTCACCGAACTTTCTGCATTTTTACGGAAACGATCCTCGGAAGTTCGTAATCCGCATTCGTTTTCTGGGAAAGAGCCAGACGTGAGGGCAGTGAAAGGGACGGGTTTCAGGATTCTGGATCACCCCGCGGACCTGGGTATTGAGGGATACGGGAAAACGCTGGCGGAGGCATTTGAACAAGCCGCTCTGGGTTTGGTTTCCATCATTGTGGACGCCTCAAGAGTGGAAGCACGTGATTGCCGGAAAGTGACTCTCCAGGGCAGTGACTTGGAGCATTTACTGGTAAGATGGCTGGAAGAGATATTATATTTATACGACGGGGAACATTTCATCGGTGGACGCTTTCAGATCAGCCAGTTAGAGTCTGGTCGGCTCCAAGCTGTGGTTCATGGCGAAGTGTTCGACCCAACTCGCCATGAGACACGAATGGACGTAAAGGCAGTAACCTACCACCAGCTCAAGGTGCATGAGGAAACGGAAAAGAGCAGCGTTCGAGTGTTCCTGGACATTTAAGGTCGAGTCATGCTGAAAAAACTGGATGAATATCGCTACGTCATTCCGACCTCTTATAAGAAAGGAATGAGGATCGAAGGAATGATTTATGCCAGTAGCGATCTGATCCATCAAATCGAGCGCGACCAGACGATGGACCAAGTGGCTAATGTGGCAACGTTACCCGGGCTTGTGGGCCGGTCGTTGGCCATGCCCGACGCTCATCAGGGTTATGGTTTCTGTATTGGTGGGGTGGCGGCCGCTGACCTGAAGGACGGGATCGTCTCCGCCGGCGGAGTCGGGTTTGATATTAACTGTGGAGTACGTTTGCTGGCTTCCCCATTCCAAGTGGATGAAGTGCGGCCCAGGCTGCCCGACCTGCTCAATCAGCTTTTTCGCGATATTCCCTGCGGAACCGGTCGAAGCGGCTTGTTGGATGTTTCACGGGGAGACTTGGACCGTTTGCTTCAAGAGGGCGCTGACTGGGCTGTTCAGCAGGGGTACGGACGTGATGCGGATCTGGGCCGGATTGAAGACTACGGCCGAATCCCAGGTTCAGATCCCGCCAGAGTCAGTAAAAGGGCCAAGGAACGCGGCCATGACCAGGTGGGAACCCTCGGCAGTGGGAACCACTTCCTGGAAATTCAGGAAGTGACGGAGGTCTTTGATTCCGAAGTGGCTGCAAGGTTTGGCTTGCATGAAAGGCAGACGGTCCTCCTCATTCACAGCGGATCGCGAGGATTGGGGCACCAGGTCTGCACTGACTACCTGGATTCGATGCAAGAAGCCATGAAACGATACGGGATTGAAGTGGTCGATCGGCAGTTGGCTTGTGTCCCGATCCAATCTGAAGAGGGACAGGAGTATCTCGCGGCCATGGCTGCGGCTGCCAATTTTGCATTCGTCAATCGCCAATTGATTACACACTGGAGTCGGAAAGCCTTCGAACGAATCTTGGGTAATGGGGATCTTAGTATCGTTTATGATGTGTGCCACAACATCGCCAAGCAAGAAGAACACGTGGTTGGAGGCCGGACCCGGCAAGTGCTGGTGCATCGTAAAGGTGCTACCCGAGCTTTTCCCAAAGAGCACCCGGCTCTTCCCCAAGAACTCCGGCCGGTGGGGCAGCCAGTCCTGATACCGGGAAGTATGGGGACCTGCTCCTATGTATTGGTTGGAACGGAAGTGGCCATGAAGGAGACCTTTGGGTCATCTTGTCACGGTGCAGGGCGCGCGATGAGTCGTTCTCAGGCCAAGCGCGAGACGACTCCTGAACAGCTGCTGAAGGAGATGAAAGACAAGGGGATCCTTGTCAAAGGGCAGTCCAAGTCAGGGCTGACTGAAGAGAAACCGGATGCTTACAAGGATGTCAGTCAGGTCGTTTCGGTGGTACATCATGCTGGGATTGCCCGGAAAGTTGCGAAGCTAACACCCTTGGCTGTGATGAAGGGGTAGAGGAGGGACTAGGGCATAGAGGACATGGAACCGACCATCGAGAATCGAGGATCGAAGATTTGTGGATTCAAGACTTAGAACTCAGCGACGCCCATGATAGTTCTGTATCGTTGCCGCCATTGTTTCCGAGAATGCCAAGCCACTGCCAAGGGAAAACATGCTGCAGTGTGCCGGGCTTGTGGAGAGGCCCAGAATCTCCAATTCACTCCTGCTGAGGTGAAGAAGAATGAGGTTGACCAGTGTGTAGTCTGTCGGCATGAGGATTTTTACGTTCGCGATGATATCCGGAAAGGACTGGGGTTACTCTATCTCATTGGCGGACTCCTGTTGACCTATCCGACCCAAGGAATCAGCCTGGTTCCTGCGGGGTTCGGTTTCTATTGGCATTGCGTAAGGTACCCCCGGCTGACGGTGTGCTATCATTGTTACGCTAAGTACCGAAATGCCCGGCTTAACCCTTCACACAGGGAGTATGATCCAGCGTTGTTTGAGAGTCTCGAAAAGCAGATTCGTAATGATCGATCCTTCCTCCACCCCCATTGAATCACCGGCCGGAAGAAATCTCATTCGCGCTCCCGTGGAGAATTAGGACATGGTTCTGATCCTCATGGAATTATTGCGCATATGCTGGGTATTCCGACGGCGGCAATGGTATTGGCGTTTCCCTTTTCTCCCGGTTCCGCCTAGAAAATACCTGGAGTGGCGGATTGAGACCGCATATGGCGACAAAAGCTTCAAGAACCTCAGGTGGCGGGACATTGTTGCTTACGCGCTCTGGTGCCGCGCCATGCGTCTCAATGTGTCAAGCCCTGTCATGAAGCATGATATATGGGAGTAATAGGGAAAGCGGAATAGGGAATAGGGAATAGGGAAGATAAAGAACTATGGGGAAGAGATAAAAAGAGAAGAACAATTGCCTTCCAGATTCTGTTCCGGGCGTGGGAGCTGTGTTCCAGGACCGCCATCAAATCGCGACAATTGGAAACCGGCGGAGGAAACTTCGGAGTCTAGACCAGAAAGTGGGTCACTTCGCATGAGCAACATTCTATTAACAGGCGGTGCGGGATTTATCGGGTCTCATCTGGCTGAGCATCTTGTTCGCGATGCTCATCACTTGCTTGTCGTGGACGATTTGAATGACTTCTACTCCCCTGCAGCAAAACGGAGGAATCTGGAAGAAATCCGTCAAATCGGGCCATTTAAGTTTGTGGAGGCCAACGTTTGTGACCAGGAGCGACTTGAGGGGCTCTTTAGCGAGTTTAATCCCGACGTGGTTGTTCACCTGGCTGCCCGCGCTGGAGTAAGACCATCCTTGGAGCTGCCGCTCCTGTATGAAAGGGTCAACGTTATCGGGACGGGCCTGCTCTTGGAGTTGTCGAAGAAGCATAAGGTTGGCAGATTTGTTTTTGCCTCCTCCAGCTCAATCTATGGGACAACCAGTAAGGTCCCTTTTTCAGAGGATGAAGCCAATCCCTATCCGATTTCGCCTTATGGCGTGACTAAACTGGCCGGCGAAAAACTCTGCTATTGCTATGCTCATCTTTATGGGCTTCCGGTAGTCTGCTTGCGATTTTTTACAGTCTATGGGCCCAGGCAGAGGCCCGACTTGGCCATCTACAAGTTCGCTTCACTGATCGAGCAGGATCGGGAAGTTCCCTTGTATGGCGACGGAAGCTCTCTTCGGGATTACACTTATGTTGATGACATTATCGAAGGCATACTGGCGGCGCTAAAGTTGGAATCGGACTTTGAGGTCTTCAATCTTGGAAATTCCAATCCAATTTCTTTACTCGAAATGGTGCGGCTTTTGGAGGCTAAATTAGGGAAGACAGCGAGGATCCGATTCCAGAACAACCAGCCTGGAGACATGCCCTTTACTCATGCTGATCTTGCTAAGGCCAGGCAGGTTCTGAATTTCGCCCCAAAGATTCCGTTTGACACAGGAGTTGAACGGTTCGTTGAGTGGTTCAGGAAATTAGGAATCAAAGGGTGAGAAAGGGAAATGGTCCTCTTCCCTCATCTCTGCTAGGAGGGTGATTTGTGGGCGTTGATGTGGACATAAAAGCAATACACGAAAAGGTGAAAATCGAGAGTACGTTTGTGGTGTCTTTGAGGAATGAAGTTCAAAAAGTGATCGTGGGTCAGGACTACATGATCGACCGAATGCTGATTGGACTTCTTACCGAAGGGCATCTCCTGGTGGAAGGGGTTCCGGGGCTGGCCAAGACGTTGGCTGTGAAGACTTTGGCAAGTGCCATCAACACCGGCTTTCAACGTATCCAGTTCACCCCCGACCTCTTGCCGGCAGATTTGATCGGTACCATGATATTTGATCAGAAGAGTCGGGAGTTTCTGCCACACAAAGGCCCTATTTTTTCCAACATTATTCTGGCTGACGAAATCAACCGGGCCCCAGCCAAGGTTCAGAGCGCCTTGTTGGAGGCGATGCAGGAACGACAGGTCAGTATAGGTCGAGAGACCTTCCCACTCGGGGACCCATTTCTGGTCATGGCTACTGAAAATCCCATTGAGCATGAGGGAACCTATCCACTGCCAGAGGCACAGGTTGATCGCTTCATGTTGAAACTACTTGTCACCTACCCCACCAAGAAGGAGGAAAAACAGATCCTGGTTCGAATGACGGAGAGTCCCGAAGTAAGTGTGGATCCAGTCATTCAACCTGAAGCTATCCGAAGCGCTCGTGAAGTAGTCAGGCAGGTTTATATGGATGAAAAAGTGAAGGATTATATTGTGGACCTGGTTTTTGCCACCCGAAAGCCGGAAGACTACCATTTGGACGCAAAGGCACTCATCCAATACGGAGCCTCCCCTCGAGCCACTATCTTTCTCTCCAAGGCCGCCAAAGCGCATGCCTTTATCAACGGCAGAGGCTATGTCACCCCTGAAGACGTCAAGTCCGTGGGCTTGGATGTGCTGCGTCACCGTATCATCCTCACCTACGAAGCCGAGGCAGAAAACGTTACTCCCGAAGACATCGTCAAGAGGGTTTTTGACAAAGTCATCGTGCCGTAAGGAAGGATGAAGGATGAAGTGTAAAGGATGAAGGGCGGTCATGAATGCGGAAGTCAATTGTCAAGACAGGACTAGATGAGGACAAGAGAGTCTGAAGCTGAGTACCAGAAGCCCAAACCCAGGAACATACGAGAGCGTACTTTTGAATACGCACTGATGGCGATTCGGCTTTTTCAGACTTTGCAAGAGCGGAAGGAACAAGCCGGTTGGATCATCGGAAAACAGTATCTTAGAGCTGCTACCTCGATAGGGGCAAATGTTGAGGAGGCTCAATCAGGAGAAAGTCGCCTGGACTTCATACACAAGTACTCTATTGCCCAAAAAGAGGCTAAAGAGAGCCTTTACTGGTTGCGACTACTAGTGGCCTCGGGGATTCTCAAGGAGGAAAAACTTTCATCGCTAGTTCACGAAACTGAAGAACTCATTTCTGTGATTACAGCGATCATTGTGAGTGCAAAAAGGAAGACCCACCAATGAATAAACCCAATCATCCAATTAAAGAAGGTGATTGCCTCGTTTTACTGTCTTTTGTCCTTCACCCTTCATCCTTCATACTTCACCCTTATTAATCTGCCATGTTGACGAAGGACCTTTTGCAGAAAGTCAAGCGCATTGAGATCAGGACCAATCGCCTGGTGAACGAGGCTCTGGGCGGCGAATACCATTCGGTGTTCAAAGGCAGGGGGATGGAGTTCGACGAAGTTCGGGAATATCAGTACGGAGATGAAGTACGTAGCATTGACTGGAACGTGTCGGCTCGAATGGGCCACCTTTATGTGAAGCGTTATGTGGAGGAACGCGAGCTGACAGTCATGTTGGCCTTGGACCTGAGCGCTTCGGGGGCCTTTGGCACTGTCCGCCGATTCAAAAACGAACTGGCCGCAGAGCTGGCAGCCTTGCTGGCCTTTTCAGCTATCAAAAACAATGATCGGGTGGGTGCGCTAATATTTACGGACGTGGTGGAGAAGTTCATCTCCCCCAAGAAGGGCACGAAACATGTCCTGCGCGTAGTTCGGGAGGTCCTTGCCTATGAGCCCGTAGGGCGGGGGACTTCCATAGAGGCCGCTCTGAAATACCTGAACAATGTGGTTAGCAAAAAATGCGTTCTTTTCCTGATCTCTGATTTCCTGGATGACGATTATGAACAGGCCTTACGTGTGGCCAATCAAAGGCATGACTTGATTGCATTCCCTATTGACGATCCCCGTCAGCGGGAACTGCCCAACGTGGGCATTCTGAAGCTGTTGGACCCAGAAAGCGGACAGGTTTACTGGATCGATACTCACAGCACCCGGCTCCGGGAAGACTACCGGAGAATGGCAAAAGACCTGGTTGATCTTAGGACTAGGATCTTTCAAAGAAACCGGATCGATTTTGTGAATATTTCTACGGCTCAACCGTACGATATTCCACTGGTCAAGTTTTTCCGGGAACGAGCCAGGCGATTCCGGTGAGCTGATTAACTTATGAACCACCGGGACTCAAAGACATCGAGGCAGCTTTGGGGTATGAACTCTAAAGCCCAGCTGTGTGGTTATTCGGTCACTGAGCATAGTGAGATGGCCCCTCACTTCTGTCGAGCAAGGAAGAGAAACACCTGCAGGAACCTTGGGGTCTTAGTACCCTGGTGGTTCATGTTGTGGGCCTCCTTGGTCAGGATGACATTATCCGAAAATTTCCAGGCCACCATTAAAACCTCGGTGGATCAATCCACGATTTCCATCGGAGACGTTCTGAATTTGAAAGTCGAGGTCTCCCACCCCGTTGTGATGAGGGTTCAATTTCCCTCCTTGACTGACAATTTGGGCGTATGGACTGTCCGGCAGGCGAGGCACTCCGTCATGGCAGGACAGCAACCGGATTGGAGCACTGACGTTTACGAAGTCCAATTAACAGTCTATAAGACAGGTGACTTTGAGATTCCTCCTTTTGAGGTGGAACTCTCGGAGAGAAGCGGGAAGACAGAGAAGGTCACCTCTTCCGCCATTCCGATTAAGGTTCAGTCCGTACTTTCAAGAGGCGATGAAACTCTGAAGGATCTGAAACCACAAGCAGAAATCCCTCCGGACTCCAAACCGTTCCTCTTGATCCTTGTGGCGATCCTGGCGGGACTGGTCTTAATCTATCAGTTGATTCGGCATTTCCGGAAACGGAAGCATGTCGAAAAAAGCATCGAGGTTGACTGGCGGTCTCCTGAGGAGATAGCTCGAGAGGCCATTGGTCGGCTGCTGGCCCGGAGATTGATCGAACAGGGTCTTTATAAAAATTTCTACCTGGAGATTTCAGAGATTATCAAGAGATATTTGGGATCGAGACTCGGAATCCTTTCCCTGGAGCGGACTACCGAGGAATTCATGAGAGATTTGAAAAACACACTGTTGCCCCCTAGCCAAATTGAACTGATTGGGCACTTTTTAAAAGACTGCGATTTGGTCAAGTTTGCCAAGTACCGTCCATCAGAAGAGGAGGTCAGGGAAATTGCGGAAATCTCCTATGGGGTAGTGGAGACAACCGAACAGGAATTGGTGGCGTCAGTCACGGCACCGGAGGTATAGGATCGATGACGGCGGGAGCGCTGAGCCAGTTCCGTTTTGCGGATCCATGGTTCCTGTTGCTGTTGGGGATAATTCCCCTCTTATGGATTCATCATCGTCGAAAGTCGAGGCAGCCTCAAGGAGGGATTGTCTTCCCCTCTGCGCAGGCATTGACGGAACTCAGCAATCATTGGACGATTCGACTACAAAAGGCACTCTTTTCTTTCAGATTGGCTGGACTAACTCTGCTCATCCTGGCGTTTGCAAGGCCTCAACTGGGTTCTGCGGAAGAGGATATTCAGACCGAAGGCGTCGATATCATGATTGCCATTGACACCTCAGGCAGCATGGCTGCCGAGGACTTTCGTCCCAACAACCGGATCAGTGTGGCCAAACAGGTGGTTCGAGACTTCATTTTGGGACGTAATGCTGACAGGATCGGCATCGTGATTTTCGCGGCACGAAGCTTCACCAAGTGCCCGCTGACCATTGACTATGACGTGCTCTTGAACCAAGTCGAGGATGTCAAACTTGGCAGCATCGAGGATGGCACGGCCATCGGGAATGGTTTGGCGAACGCCATCAACCGACTTCGGGCCTCGAAAGCTAAGAGCCGGGTTATTATCTTGTTGACTGATGGGGTCAACAACACAGGAGAAATCGATCCCCTGACGGCTGCAGAGATCGGAAAAAGCTTGGGAATCAAGATGTATACGATTGGTATAGGCAAACAGGGTGTGGCCCCGATGCCAGTTGACGATCCCGTGTACGGAAAACGCTATGTCGAAGTGGAAGTTCAGATTGATGAGGCTCTGCTGAAGAAGATTGCTGAGATGACGGGAGGGCGATATTTCCGAGCTGTGGATCGGGATTCGCTCCACCAGGTCTTTGAGACAATCGACAACCTGGAAAAATCAAAGGTCAGTGTGAAATCGTACACTCACTACAACGAGATCTTTAGTTACTTTGTCTGGTCCGGCTTAGGACTGATTCTTGGAGTATTCCTTCTCGCGCAAACGTGGTTGAGGCAGTTGCCCTGATGAAGTCGACAGTGAGCCGTTATCGATGCATTTTGCAGATCCCGAGTACTGGCATCTCTATTGGTTGATCCCAGGATTAGTGGCGTTCTCCTGGTGGAGTTTCAGGCAGAAGCGAAGGGCGTTGCTGCGTTTTGCGGAAGCGCACCTGATTCAAAGCTTGATCTGTTGCACGAGCAGGCCGAGACAGAAACTCAAAGTGGCCTTGTTACTTCTCGGTCTTTCCTTTCTGCTGCTGACACTACTCAGACCACAGTGGGGAACCCGCTTTGAAACCGTCAAGCGAAAAGGTGTCGATCTCGTAGTGGTCCTTGACACGTCGCTCAGCATGGAAACTCAGGATGTGTCACCAAGCCGCTTGGAAAAGGCGAAACATGAGATACGGGCCTTAATTGACAGGCTTCAGGGAGATCGGGTCGGATTGGTTGTTTTTGCGGGGATGAGCCAGGTCAATTGCCCCCTTACCATCGATCAGGGTGCAGTGAAACTGTTTCTGGATATCATCGACACATCAGTGATTCCGCTGCCTGGAACGAACATCGGGGAAGCCATAAGGACTGCAACTAGGGCGTTCAATCCAAGTGAGCGGCGGTACAAAGTGTTGATCCTGGTGACCGACGGCGAAAGCCTCGAGGGAGACCCGTCGAGGGCTGCTCAAGAAGCTGGCAAGGCCGGAGAAGTGATCTATGCTCTAGGTGTTGGCACCACGGCGGGCCAGCCCATCCCACTCCATGATGACAAGGGCAATGTGGTGGGATACAAGAAAAGTGAGGATGGCAGTGTCGTGGTAAGCCGGCTGGAGGAAACCAGCCTGGCAAATATTGCTTCGATCACTGGAGGTCAGTACTTCCATACCACCCCCGGAGAAGAGGAGGTCGAAAGGATTGCCACTTTGGTGTCCCAAATGGATCGAAAGGAATTTCAGTCCCGCCAGTACCTCACATTGGTCGACCGATTCCAGATTCCTCTGGGAGTGGCATTATTCCTTATCGTGCTGGAAATAGTGGTGGCCGAGGAAAAGAAGTAATAGCTTAGGGCTGATGCTCGCGATTGCGATGATGTATCTGCGGCATGGTGGGAGGTCGCGCCCTCACCCGCCGTTTTGCGCCACCCTCTCCCAGAGGGACAGGGACAACTCATTTGCCCTTCTCCCTCTGGGAGAAGGTGGCCCAAAGGGCCGGATGAGGGTAGAAAACAGGTCACCATAATTCCTAACTGCAGCACTTTGCCATTTCCGTCTATATCGTGAACTCCTATGAATCAGTTCAGGGTCTCAATTGCATTTTGCCTGGCCATCTATTTTGTTGTTTGCGGACAGGTTCGGAGAGATAAGGCATCCCGGGAAAATTCAAAAGGGAATGCCTACTACCAGCAGAAGTCATACTCTGAAGCCCTCGAGAAATATGTGGGGGCACAGGATTTCAAGAGACCTCGCCCGGAAATTTCATACAACATCGCCAACACGCTTTATCAGCAGAAGAAATACACAGAAGCACTCAAGGAATATGGGAAATCCGTCTCATCGACAATCCCTGGACTCGACCAGAAGATTGTCTTCAACCGGGGGAACAGTTATTACCAGATGGGCCAGTTTCAAGCGGCAGCCGAGTCTTACCAGAAAGCGTTGGAATTGGATCCAAAGGACCCCGATGCGAAGCACAATTTGGAACTGGCCTTGAAGAGGCTGGAGGACAACCAGCAGAAGCAGAATTCGAAAACGTCTGAAAAGGATCAGGAAAAAGGGGAAAGTTCTCCTCAGGAGAATCAGGACAATTCGAATGCTGGGAAAACCAAGAACAAACCGAGGGACCAGGCTACCCAGAAACCCAAGAAGGGAAAAGACTCCGAGGCGGAGACACAACCCAATCAAGGCCAGCAGAACCCCCGCCAGGAGGGAGAACTCAACAAGGGGATGGACCGGTCGGACGCCTTGCGCATCCTCGATGCGATTAATGATCAGGAGAAGAAGGAACAACAGAAGCAACTCCTGAAGCTACAGAAAAACCAGCCTTCCGGGAGGGATTGGTAATGGAACCAAGTGGAAAATCCATGGATCGGTCACAAAGATTCCACTCGACACGATTTCTTAGGAGGAGGCGCCCTTCGGTGAGTGTGGTTTGGCCCGAGCAATCCAGAATTTGGGTGGTAGTGCTCATGTGTTTCTTCGGGGCTAGTTTTGCGCTGGCGCAGGAAGTTTCCGTGACTGCTGAGGTTGATCCGAATCCTGTTGGTTTGAATGATCAGTTGACCGTAACAGTTAAGGTCAATGGTCCAGCCGGTGGTGCGGAGACCCCGCAATTGCCCGTGATTGAGGGGTTGAGGCTGGAGGCAGGCCCGGCGATAGCCCGGAGCTTCCAATGGATCAACGGACAGGCCAGTTCTACTCAGAGTTTCAGCTATGTATTCGAGCCCCAAAAGGAAGGGACCCTAAGAATTCCCCCACTGCCCATAAAGATCGGAGGGAAGACTCTCCAAACCAAGGAACTCTATGTTCGGGTGGTGAAGGACGCAGGCCCTGGCCAGCACGCCGCTCCGCGCCGGCGTAGCCCATTTTCGATCTTTGACGACATGGGACTGGATGAAGACAGTCCCTTCAGAGACCGTACCCCTAGGCGGGAAGACTTGATCACGATGGCGGAGGTCGACAAGAAAACTGTTTATCTCGGGGAACAAATAACACTGGCATATAAAGTTCTCTCCCAGATACCTGTTGTTCAAGTAGAGCTGAAGGAAAGCCCGCCCCTAACAGGATTCTGGTCTGAAGAGGTAACTCTGCCCAAATCCCCCGAAGCCAATAATCGGGTCCTCAACGGCAAACGATACGTCGAGTATGTCGTAAAGAAACAAGTCTTATTCCCCACCAGAAGTGGAATCATTGAGATACCACCCTCGACGTTTAATCTGCTGGTTCGGACTTCTGGCAGCCCCTTTTCGTTCCCTAACCAGGACGTTGTTATCCGGAAAACGGCACCGTTTTCTATCAAGGTGAATCCTCTGCCTGAATCGGGGAAACCTGTCGAATTCAGCGGTGCCGTGGGGGAATTCCGTCTTGAATCCTCCATGGACAAGAACAGAACGGTCCCGGGTGATGCCATTACCCTGAGGATTCGACTGTCCGGGGCAGGGAATTTTCGGACCATTACCGATTTTCCTTTACCTGACTTACCTGGTTTCAAAATCTATTCGTCAAAGAGTCGGGATGATGTTTCTATCCGCAATGATCTTCTACAAGGATCAAAGACCTGGGAATATGTGATTGTTCCCCAGGCACCTGGAGAAGAGTCCATTCCTGAGCTCAGGTTCACCTATTTCTCGCCGGCTACGAAACGTTATTTGGAAAACCAGACTGCTGGAATTGGGGTTGCCGTCGTTCAGGGAAGCGTAGACTCAAGAGAACCTTCGTTGGGAGTGTCAGTCTCGCAGCAGAGTGTTGTTAAGCGAGGGAGTGACATCAACTATCTGAAGATCCCAGCCTGGGCATTGAGCGACCATTCCAGGCGCCTTTATCAATCACACTGGTTGTTGGGAATTCTTTTGTTGCCGTTAATTTTTAATATGGGTTTGCTCATTCACAGCCGTCAACAGGCCCGTCTTCGCGAAGACCTTAAAGGGTATCGGAGCCGCCGCGCTGGCAAGGTCGCAGAGAAACGCTTGGCCCAGGCCCGGAAATGCTTAAAAGTGAACCAGCTCGGGCAATTTCACAGCATCCTCCTCGAGTCGATTACGGAATATCTCCGTGATAAGTTTAATCTACCGCGAATCGAGATCACCTCCCAACATATACGGCGATTCATGGAGGAACACAACTGGGAGCCGCCATTGGTCGAAGACCTGGTTAAGGTTTTGGAGGACTGCAACTTTGCCCGATACGCCCCCGTCCAGTTGGACAAACCTGGACTGGAAACCCTTTTCGAGAAGGCTAGAGATGTCGTGGTACAGATCGAACGGAGAAGCTTACGATGACAGTCTGCCAGTGCAACTGGTTCGTCCCTGTCATACTGCTTGCCTCTTCCTGTTATGCGGATGAGCGTATTCCTCGGGTGAACGAATGGTTTGAATCGGGCAACAAATGTTACTCCAAGGGTGAATTCAAGGGTGCCATTGAGTCCTATGAAAGAATTACGGGTGCTGGCTTCGTGAATGAGACGGTTTACTACAACCTGGCCAACGCGTTCTACAAGAACAATCAAATTGGCAGGGCAATCCTTTTTTATGAAAAAGCCAGGCAATTTGCTCCACATGACCTGGAAATTCTCGGCAATCTGAATATGGCGAGGGGTCGGATCGCTGATAAAGTGGAAGTAGCATATGAGCCGCTCTGGCTGAGGCAATTTCACCGGTTCCGGGGGCTCTTTTCGCTAGATAGTGAAACCGTAGTCACACTTGTTCTTTACCTCGCTGCCAATGTCTTATTCTCAATTTACGTCCTCACTGGAAAGGAAAGAACCAGGCGGTATGCCTTCCGTGCCAGTTTGATACTGGGAGTGCTCTTCCTGGTAATCGGTGCGTCAAATGCCCTCCGGATCTATGAGTCGCAGTCGAATCAGGATGGTATTATCCTGGTCGAGAAGGTTGACGTTCTGAGCGGTCCGGGGACAGAGAACCCGACTTTGTTTTCCATCCACGAAGGCTTGAAGGTGAGGGTCCAGCATGAACTGGGCGAGTGGCTGTTGATCAGTCTGGACAATGGGTGGAGTGGGTGGGTGCAAAAAATGGTTCTTGGGATAATCTGATCAACGTCCTGATCTCCCTTCCTTCATTTTTAGGATTTCGTTACGGAATTACTTGCTCAAGACTCCTCTTCCAGACGAGGAGACGGGTGCCCGGGAGGAAGTTGGAGCCAGGACAGTGCAAGATTCTCTTTGGCTTGGCAGCCGATTATTTTGTTGACGTTATGAGGAAAAGAGCAGTATCGTTAATAGTGCCATGTAACGCCCCCCCCCTTGTAAGGTTCAATATAAAGTTATGAAGTAGGGACTTTTGTTGTTTGGGTGTCTGTCCTCACACGAACTTGGTCATGGTCGGTATGAAGGGGCTATGAAGTATTTAAAACTGTTGAAATCTCAATCGATCAGGCGCCTGTCCAATAGGGGAAGCCTTCTCACTGTTTTCCTATTCTGGTTCTTGAGTGCAGTATATGTCTCTTTGGCCACGCCTCCCATACTCCTCGCTTCTCAAATGGATGGGGTTTTCGGGATTGAACTCAATGATAGGGCTGAGCTCCAGATCAGTCATTATGACCTCAAGTTCGGGTTAAGCCGAGCGTTGAGTTTTCTTTTGATGGATGGCTTGAATGCCAAGAGGGAACCTTTCAGCTTAAGTCTCTTTAAGGTTGACATTGACCTTGACGGAGACTTAGATCTGGTAGACTTGTCCAAGGCTCCCCGAATCCTTGTCTGGGTGAACAATGGCCGAGGCCGCTTCTTTCCGTTGACTCCTAGCTGTTATAACCTTGTTCGAGTTTGTCCTTTCTTTTACGAATCTGCAGAAAACGACTTCCTTTCTGTCTGGCTGGAACCTCACGAACTGTGCTTGGATTCGGTAGCTCTAGGCTTGGTTTTGAAAGAAATTCCGGTCGTCTTTTTGAATGTGGAGGATGATACTCCCCGTTCTCCAAGGGCTCCTCCAGCCTCCATGAACAAAACCTAACGTCTCCGGTACAACTCCCTTCAGGTCAATGGTTGCCTTGCTATAGGTTGTTGATCAGGTAGTTTATTTGGAAGAGTTAAGTTGAGCTGTCAAAATCAAGCTTCAAGGTAGAGCTATGGCATTTGGACAGGGTGCAGTAAAGCGAACTAACCGTGCTGGCTGGAAGTCTAGAGTCTTGAGACCGTCCATTTGGGACGATTAAGGGGAATAGATTATGCGTATTATCATTGCAGACGTCAAAGGCAGCGAAGGATACCTGATGAAGGACACGGTTGTTGGTGGCTATGGAGCAAGGTTGGTCCCATTTTCCAGGGCCACGGCTGTTTATAGTTATGTGAAGACAGCCTTTATTACAATTCCCAGCGTACAAATGGCTTATCTGGCGGCGATCGCGGCCCGCCGGGGACACGAAGTCGTCTATACGCGGGGTAAACAAGTGGAAGGAGATGTGGCTCTGGTGCTGTCCTCCCTGGTGGACTATCGCGGGGAAATCGCCTGGGCCGATGCAGCCCGGCGGCGCGGCATTCGTGTGGGGTTTGTGGGTTTGGCCGCCTCCAAGATGCCCCATCTCTTTGCTGAGCATGCTGACTTTCTCATTCAAGGGGAACCGGAGTCCGCCATGCTGCAATTGGCTGCCGGAAAAAGACTCGAAGGGCTGGTCGAGAGTCCTGCCCTCCCCGATCTCGACGTCCTGCCTTTTCCTCGTTGGGACTTACTCCACGACCACCGTGGCTTTTGGTATAGTTTCAGCAAGCGTTTTGGTGGGAATGGTTTTCCGGTCATGGCTAGCCGCAGTTGCCCGGAATTCTGTACCTATTGCCCTCACCGCATCCTGGCTGCTTACCGGGCGCGCACGGTAAAGAGTATAGTGGGTGAGATCGAGTGGCTTTGTGACCGTTATTCCTTTCCCAATGTGATTTTCAGGGATCCTCTTTTCACCGAGAAGAGGGACCGGTGCCTTGAACTATGTGATGAGATTCGAGCAAAAAACCTGAAGATACGGTTCGAATTTGAGACCCGTTTGGACCGTCTGGATGATGAACTGTTAAAAGAGTTTCATGGTGTGGGATTGCGAGCCATTAATTTTGGAGTGGAAGCCGTGTCACCTGAGACCCTGCGCAAAGTTGGGCGGCGGCCCATTCCCGAGGCTCATCAACGCGCCATCATCGACAGTTGCAACCGGCGCGGCATTGAGACGGTTGGCTTCTACGTTTTCGGATTCCTGCAGGATGACTGGAATTCGATCTCGGCGACGATTGATTACTCCATTGCGTTGGGCTCCACGTTCGCACAATTCAAGATCCTGACGCCTTATCCGGGAACTCCCCTGTGGAAACGGATGGAACCGTTGGTTTACGAGAAGGATTGGCAGAAATTTGACGGATTCACCCCAACCTTCAAGCATCCAAAGCTCTCAGCCGAGGAGCTGCGCTTTTTGTTGGGCGCTGCCTATGCCCGCTTTTATGTGCGCCCGTCCTACATGGCCAATTACCTCCGAATACGCAACGAGCGATTGCGGGGACTGATCCATGTTTTGGACAGGAAGGCCTTCGAGAGGCATGCGGAGCTTGAGATGGAGGCCATTTCAAGGACTGTTGCATGCTGACGGCGATCTCACGATATGGCCCCCGGGTACTCCCCAACACAAATCAAATCGTGGAGGCGTGTCAGCGGCGGGGGGAGATGGTTAGAGGACCTTTGATCTCCGAATTTGAGCGGGTTTTCGCCGCCCGATTTGGAGGGCAAGATGCCGTCACCGCTTCCTACGGTCGGATGGCCTTCTACTATATTCTCAGGGCCTTGGACCTGCCCAGAGGATCGGAAATCATTTTTCCGGCGCTGACTTTTTGGGTAGTGCCCGAAATGGCCCGGGTTGCGGGGCTGAAGCCGGTGTTTGCAGATATTGACCCCGATACTTTTAACCTGGACCCTGCGGCCTTTGAACGGGCAATCACGGCGAAGACTCGAGCCGTGGTTCCGACCCATTTGTACGGGTTGGCTTGCGACATGGAGCCGGTTATGGAGATTGCGCGCAAGCACAGTCTCAAAGTTATCGAAGATTGCGCCCACTCGCTGGGAGCCACCTACCGGGGCCAATTGGTGGGAACGTTTGGAGACGCAGGGTTCTTTAGCTTCCAGACACTCAAACCGCTAAATACTTATGGTGGAGGAATGGCCTTGCTCCGGGATCCGGACGTGGCAACCCGAGTCGCCACTATGGCCAGAAGCGAGCCCTGGCCCTCCGAAAAGCGAGTCCACGCCCGGCTGAACAAAGGCAGGGCTGAACGAATCTTCACTCGCCCTGAAGTGTTTACCTGGACGGGTTTCCCGATCCTCTGGGCAGCCTCCTGGATGAAAGCCCACCCTGACGTCTACCTGTGGGAGGCGATCCGTCCGCTGATGCCCTTGCCGGAAGGATACCAGGAACGGTACACTAATGTGCAGGCTGCGTTAGGTCTGGAAGGTCTCAATTTCTTGGGGGAATGGACAGAAAAGACTAGAGCTCACGCCCAGCTCATGGATGATAATCTGCGGGGATTGCCCGGGGTGCGGGTTCCGGCCGTTCCTGCCCAGAGAAGGCATGTCTTCTATCAGTATTGTGTTTACGTTCCGGACCGGGACGAGTTGGTTAAGTGTTGTATCCGTCATGGATTAGACGTCGAGACTTTGCATGTAGATGTTTGCACGCGGGTAGAGATGTTCGGGCCTGGTCTTCCCGTAGCTGTGGGAGCGGATCAGGCGGCTCGTGCAGTGCAGGTTCCCGTGTATGCAGCACTAACCGACCAGCAGGCCGCCCTCGTGGCGAGGACGTTGAAAAGGGTCCTGGCCCGGAGCCGCCACGGTTCTGTGGCGATGGTGGAGGGGGCGCAACAATGAATCTATCTACCTGGCACGGACAGATGGCTTATCTGGCAGTGTTCATTGCTGCAATCATTGAGGGGGAGGTCGTCTTTGTAGCAGCCAGTGTCTTGGTGAGTCTTGGGAAACTTGATTTCTGGGGAGTATTCTTTGCTGCGGCCCTGGGAGGATCTGCGGGAGATCAGTTTTATTTCTATGCCTTGCGTGGAAGACTGCGGAACTGGTTGGACCGTTTTCCGGCCCTGCAGAAGAAGCAGGAGCAGGTGGCTCTCTTTGTCAAAAAGAATACGACCGGCGTGATTTTGGCCTCCCGGTTCTTGCCGGGCCTGCGAATGGCCATCCCTGTCGCCTGTGCTCATGCGGACGTTTCCCCCATTCGCTTCTCTATCTTCAGCCTGATCAGCAGCGCAGGTTGGGCCGCCGCGATTCTCTTGGCGGTGGCGCACTACGGGCCGGTTTCCCTGGCCTATTTCGGGGTAAACGTGTGGTGGGCCCCGATTGTTCCGGCAATGGTGATTCTTACGGTGTTCAGCCTCTTCCGGTGGCTGAGCCAGAGACCTCAGCCCATGTTGCACACTCTGGGGTTAGACAAGTTATAATGCGTAGAATTCGTCGGGGTGTGAGTTTCTTGATGAGAAGGGTTCAACAAAGAGGAGTCGCTTGCCGCAGGTTGATAGAGGCTCTTTTCTTACTCAGCCTCGTGCCAGGAGCAAGAGCACTTGCTCCGGTATCATCTCAGAGTCCTCCCAATCCCGCTGAGGTTCTTTCCTTAGTGGATTTTGGAAGGGAGATTTCTATCCAGGCTGACTTTGACGGTGACCGCCAACCGGACTTACTCACCGGATGTCGTGTGGGGGGTGCTTATCGGATAGAAATCCAGCTCAGCTCGGATTCAAGGCTTGATACATCCCGTTCCCTGGTGGGTGAAAGACAGGGGGGGATCGTTGTGTTTGCCCTGGATGTGGACGGCGACAATGATCTGGACCTGGTAGTGACTGATGGGTTCTCGATTTTTCCGAAGGCCGTCTGGCTGGGTGATGGGAAGGGGCATTTCGAGAAGGGGGATCCCCTTTCCTGGTTAGGTTCCTTCGCCATAGGGCAGGCGACCACCTATCGAACTGGCCAAGGTGGAGATGGCCCGACTGTAATCGGGCCAAGCGAGCGCCTCCCGCTGAATAAGTTCCCGAAGGCATCTCTCGATGTTGTACCTGCGTCGGGTGAGACAGTCGGGCAAAAGAATAGTTTAACCTGTTGTCTAAGACTCTTTCGACGATTCACTGTCAGGGGTCCTCCGTTTTTCCTCGCCTCTTGATCCCTTGTTGAAATAAACGAAATCTAATTTGCTTCCAAAGACTCCCAAGAGCCTTCTATGCGGGAGTGCATTCGGGCTTGACTGAGACTACCCAGAGCCTGATTGTGCTGCGAGCATAGTCTGCAAGGAGTTTGCTGGGATTACTGCAAGTCCGTTGCATTCGCTTTGGAAGTCTTTACCTCTGGAGGAATTATGCTGATTCACGCCAGGCGAATCCTGCTGCTGTTCCTGCTCTTGGCGGGTTGCCTGCAGACCTGTTCTATTGCCCAGTCGATGACTTGGGAAGATGTGTTGACACGTTTCAAGGCCAACAACCCTGATCTTTTGGCGGGAGAGATTTTCGCGAAGGAGTCCAAGGCCATTGAGGTCACGGCCAGTCTTCGGCCCAATCCGGTCTTCTCTTCTGTCAACGACCAGTTTCTGGTCTTTGACCCTGACCGATTCCAGCCTTTTCAAAACGGGCAATGGACTCAGACGATAACCCAATTAATTGAGCGGCGTCGCAAGCGGCCGTTGCGAATTGAAAGTGCCACGTTGAGTACCTTGATGTCCCAGAACGGCCTGGCTGATTTGGAACGTCAGCTGACTTTCATCCTGCGGGATGCCTTCATCCGAGTCCTTCAAGCAAAGTCGCTTCTGGATCTAGCCAACGATAACCTCGAGTATTACGACAATGTGATTGATATCAATCGCAAACGCCTGCAAGCAGGGGACATTGCAGCCATCGACCTGACCCGCGTGGAATTACAGCGCGCCCAATTCGAAAGCGACCAAGCTAACGCACTGATCAACTTGCGAAGTGCGAAGATCGCCTTGATGGCTTTGATTAACGAACGTCGTCCGGTGGACGGGTTCGATTTAGCCGGTGAATTCAGTTTCCGCGAGAATTCAATTCCCCTGGATGACGTCCGGAAGGCGGCCATGGAAAGTCGGCCCGATCTCAAAATCGCCGGCACGGCTAAGGTCAAAGCAGGAGTTGACAACCAACTGGCCTGGGCCAATGGCTCCACCGATCCCATGGTGGGATTGGAGTACCAGCGCACCGGACCTGACAACACCATGGGATTCAGCGTGTCGGTGCCCCTTCGGATCTTCGACCGCAACCAGGGCGAGAAAGCCAGAACTGAGCTGGAAATTCGCCGTTCTCAAAGGGTTATTGACAGCGTGACCAACAGCATTTACCGGGACGTGGACAGTGCCTATGCTACTGTGGAAAGTGTTAGGGCCTTATTGCGGCCATACCGCGACCGTCATCTTCCCCAAGCAGCCACGGTGCGCGATACCGTGTCTTTTTCTTATATGAATGGAGGCGCATCCCTGCTGGAGTTTCTGGATGCCCAGAAAAGCTATAGGGATACCCAACTGGCCTATCGAAATCTAATAGCCAGTTACTTGTCGGCTGTAAATCAATTGAACCAGGCCGTGGGCAAGGAGATTATGTAATGAAGACTAGATCATGGAGGTACTTCTTTCTTTGTTTGGGTGCGGGATTGTTGCTATTCACACTCGTAGGGTGCAAGCAGGACGCCCGTGAAGCTGAGGTCAGTGCAGCCACCAGGATCGAACCGGCTCCGGATCCGGCCCTGGTGGTTGTGGACCATCCTGAACAGTTTCCTCGTGTTCCGGTAAGCACTCGGAAGATGCCTGATGAAATGTCCGTCAATGGAGTGGTGGCAGCGGATGTGAGTCGGACCGTGCCTGTTTTATCTATGTCCGGTGGGCGAGTTGTCGAAATCCATGCCCGGCTGGGCGATATGGTCAGTAAGGGCCAGTCTTTAGTGAAGATCCACTCCAACGAGATGTCCCAAGCCCTTTCTGATCTCAAAAAGGCTCAGGCGGATGAATTGCTGGCACGTAAGGCTCTGGAGCGCTCTCAGCTCTTGTATTCCCACGGGGCCAGTGCTCAGAAGGACCTCCAGATGGCCGAGGACCTTGAGCAAAAGGCCAAAGTAGATGTAGAAGCGGCTGAAGACCACATCCGGGTCCTGGGGGGAGACCTCAAGAATCTGAGCCCAATCCTTGAAGTCAAAGCTCCAGTCTCGGGAACCATCATCGAACAAAATGTGACCGGAGGGACAGGAGTTCGATCACTGGATAACTCCCCCAACCTCTTCACCATTGCCGACCTCTCTCGCCTCTGGATTCTATGTGATGTATACGAGGACGCTCTCGCCCATGTAAGGCTGGGCGACTATGCTGAAGTTCGGTTGAATACCTATCCGGATAGGCCCTTGAAGGCCAGGGTGAGCAACGTATCCGCTGTCCTCGATCCAGCCACACGAACGGCCAAAGTTCGCCTTGAATTGGGAAATCCAAGAGGCATCCTACGTCCCGGAATGTTTGCCGTCATCAAATTCACATCCCAGAGTAGCCGGGAGCGAATCGTCTTGCCTGCCTCGGCACTGCTGCGCTTGCATGACAGGTACTGGGTCTTTCGATTTGAAGGGGATAACCGTTTTCGCCGTGCCGAAGTGGAAGCGGGGCCTGTGTTGCCGGATGGTTTTCAGCAACTCCTCTCTGGATTGAAGAGCGGGGATGAAGTCGCGCTGAATGCACTTCAAATGTCTGGAGCTTCAGAGGGGGGACAGGCCCAATGATCCGCTCTATCGTGGATTTTGCCCTGCGTGAAAAGCTGCTGGTACTTGCGGTTTCAATCATGCTGCTCATTTGGGGCATCATCTCCTTCCACACTCTCCCTGTCGAAGCCTACCCCGATGTGGCTAACACATGGGTTCAAGTGATCACTCAATGGCCGGGCCGCGCAGCGGAGGAGGTGGAACAGCAAATCACCATTCCCATTGAAGTCGGAGTCAACGGGGTTGCCCATCTTACTTATTTGCGTTCCTTGTCCCTGTTTGGTCTTTCGGTTGTCACCCTGATCTTTGACGATGACGCCGACAACTTAATCAGCCGACAACAGGTGTTGGAAAAGCTTTCTATGGTTACCCTCCCCAATGGGATCAGCCCAACCCTCGGTCCCGATTACAGTCCTGTGGGCCAAATTTACTTCTACACGCTGAAGAGTACGAACCCCCAATACGACGTCATGGAGTTGAAGTCTCTTGAAGACTGGTTCCTGGAAAAGGAATTCAAATCTGTTCCTAACGTCGTAGAGGTGGTCAGTTTCGGTGGACCTACCAAGGAGTACCAGATCCAAGTGGATCCAAACAAATTGGTTGCCTTTGGGCTGAGCCTCTCTCAGGTGGAGCAGGCCGCCACGGCCAACAACATCAATGCCGGTGGCAGTTACATCGAGCACGGCCAGCAGGCCTTTAACGTACGGGCCGTCGGCTTGATGAGGAACACCAGCGACATCGGGGCCACGCTCTTAAAGGTGCAAAACGGCACCCCTGTGCGGATTCGAGATGTGGCCTTGACTGTTCAGGGTCCCAAAATCCGCTTGGGCCAGGTCGCCAAGACTACTCGAAACCCTGATGGCACAATCATTGACGATCTCGACGTGGTCCACGGGATTGTCTTACTACGGAAAGGAGCAGAATTTGACAGCACATTAAAGGCAATTCACGAGAAAGTCAAAGAACTCAACGAACACATCCTTCCCAAGGGAGTCAAGATAGTGCCACACCTGGATCGTAGTGACCTGGTGAGTCACACGACCCACACAGTCCTGCACAACCTGGGTGAGGGGATCCTCCTGGTGGTTGTCGTGCTCGTCATATTCTTGGGGAACATTCGAAGCGCTTTGATTGTGGCCTGCACCATCCCTTTTTCGCTGTTAGTCGCTTCCATTTTTCTGGATCTGCGACATATCCCCGCCAATCTTCTTTCTTTGGGAGCCCTGGATTTCGGCATGGTAGTGGATGGCTCTGTAGTGATGGTGGAAAACATACTCCGTCAGGCGAGCCGCGACCAGGATTCCAGATTGTCGATTGCAGACAAAATCAAAAGAGCAGCCCACGAGGTGCAGAGGCCGGTCTTCTACGCCCGCGCCATCATCATCACGGCCTACCTGCCGATTTTTACCCTGCAGCGGGTAGAAGGACGTTTGTTCAAGCCAATGGCTTGGACCGTGGTCTTTGCGCTTCTTGGTGCTCTTATTTTTTCACTTGTCATCGCCCCTGTCCTTTGCAGTTACTTCTTTCGAAGGGGTACACACGAATGGCGTAACCCAGTTTTACAGCTCCTAACCCGGTTGTACCGCCGACAACTTGACTGGTCTTTCCGGCATCGTTGGTCAACAGTGGGAGTTCCCCTGGCACTTCTGGGTTGGTCAATCTATCTTTGGCTAGGCGGCGCCATTGGTTCTGAGTTCTTGCCGCATCTGGATGAAGGGGCCATCTGGGCACGAGGTACCCTTCCTCAGAGTGTCGGGCCCACCGAGGCCAACCGGGTAGTGGACCGGTCCCGACGCGTCTTTGCGAGTTTTCCGGAGGTGACTGTAGTAGTGAGTCAGGTGGGTCGGCCGGACGACGGCACCGATGCCACCGGCTTCTTTAATACTGAATACTTCGTCGACCTGAGACCTCGAGGCGAATGGCGGAAGCAGTTCCAGACCAAGGACGATTTGATTGCCGCTATGAACACCGAGCTTGTGAAGATTCCTGGGGCGATCTGGAATTTTTCTCAGCCCATTGCCGACAACATGGAGGAAGCCGTGAGTGGAGTTCGGGGCCAGTTGGCGGTCAAGCTATCTGGGACCGATTTAAGGCTGCTAGAACAAAAAGGTGACGAAATCGTCAACGCAATGAAAGTGATTCCTGGTGTAGCTGACCTTGGACTCTTCCGAGTGGTGGGGCAACCCAATGTCAATCTGATCGTCGATCGTGCCAAAACCGACCGCTTCGGAATCAATGTTAGCGACGTTCAAGACGCCATCGAAACGGCCGTGGGGGGCAAAGTGGTCAGCCAGATCCTGGAAGGCGAGCGACGGTTTGATCTGGTCGTGCGATTTCAAGAACCTTTCCGTCACACCGTCGAGGATATTGCCGCCATTCGCATCCTGGCCACGACCGGCGAACGTGTTTCGTTGGGCCAGCTCTGCGACATTCGCCTGGAAGACGGGGCTTCGATGGTTTACCGCGAAGCCGGCTCCCGCTATATCGCCATCAAGTACAGTGTACGAGGGCGCGATTTGGGCAGCACCGTCGAGGAAGCCATGCGGGCAGTGCAGCAGAAGGTCAAGTTACCCGAGGGGTACCGAACGGACTGGGCGGGGGAATACGAAAGCCAACAGCGGGCAACTCGCCGTCTCATGGTCGTCGTACCCATCACTATCCTCCTGATCTTCCTGATTCTTTATTCGATGTTTGACTCCTTTAAATGGGGCTTCTTGGTCATGACTGCCATGGCCACGGCTCCAGTCGGGGGATTTGGTGCCCTATGGCTGACGGGGACTCATGTGAGTGTTTCCTCTGGAGTAGGTTTCCTGGCACTGTTCGGTGTGTCTGTCCAGACCGGAGTGATCATGCTGGAGTACATCAATCAGCTCAGAGCTCGCGGATTGCCGGTGATGGAAGCAGCCATTGAAGGGGCGGTCTTAAGGTTACGGCCCATCATGATGACCATGCTAGTCGCCACGTTAGGGCTTCTTCCTGCTGCGCTGTCTCACGATATTGGGTCCGACTCTCAGCGTCCTTTTGCAATTGTAATCGTGGGGGGATTAATCACTACGCTTGTTTTGAGCGCGATTCTGTTGCCGACCCTATATGTTTGGTTTGCACGCCCGGGGGATCACTTGTCTGAGGTAGAAACAGCCGGTGCAGGACAAACATCGTGATTTTCTGACTTCCCGGGATTTCTTTCTCTGGAACTTGGAATTTCACAGGATGAAATCTAAGCTGTGAAGGCGAAGCAACTTTGAGGGCCCCCTAGCCGGTGGGCCCAGTTGGGTCATGCGGATAGGGGTCTAGCTTGGGTTCTGTATGAGCCTGCGAGGTAATGGGTGAAGTGGTCGTAGTGGGTTCGGACTCAATCTTGCGGACTTCCTCTTCCACAGTAGAGATGAGCTCATTGCGAGCCCGTTGGAATTCTTTCAAGGCTTTCCCGAGAGATTTTCCTATCTCAGGTAGCTTGCGTGGCCCAAAAACGAGAAGGGCCACGACGAAAATGACAATAAGTTCAGGAACGCCAATGTTGCCCATATGACTCCTTACTCGTCTTCCCCTTCCTTTTTCATCGCATTCTTAAAGTTCCTGATGCCTTCCCCGATCCCCTTTCCGATGTCCGGGAGTTTGTTGACTCCGAAGAGGAAAAAGAGGATCACTAATATGACCAGAAGCTCTGGAAGTCCTACTTTGCCGCCCATAAATGCCTCCGTCTATAGTCTGTGAGAACCACATGTTTAAAAGCATAACACAGAATCGACAATGCGTTTCCTATTCTTCGTTGTATTCTGCGGTCTGCCTGTTTCAAATCCTGCGGTCAAAATCCTTTTGCTCACTGCGTCGGAACGATGTACATGTAAAGGTCAAAACGTTGGTCTTCGGTTGGAAGGTATGGGCTTGTTGGTTGTCAAGAATCTTGGCGAAGTTTGGTGCCAGGGGAAATCGTTTTTACGCTTTAAGTCCAACCCGTTACTCCAAGTCAATTCTGGCTAACCTGCCGGGTCTAATCGATCTAGAGAGTGAGAATACTTTCAAAAATGAATGAAGAAGAGGAACATCCACGATGAGGTTTATGTACTCCTTGATTTGCTGTTTAATGTTGGAAGGTGTGCTGATCGCCCAGTCCACGCCTCTACCCACAGTGACCATGGGACAGGCCGTCCAGGAAGCACTGGAAAAAAACTTGGGCTTGTTAGCCGAGAAGTATAATTTGAGCATTGCTGAAGCTCGCATTGTTACTGCACGACTCAGGCCCAATCCAGTCTTCAGCTTTGGGGCTGACTACCAGGATTGGCTCGGTGAGGGGTTTACTCCTACCAAAGGGGTGGGTCCGGCCGAGGTCAACTTTCGCACCGACTTTCTTCTGGAACGGGGAGGGAAGCGGAAGAGTCGAATCGAAGTGGCCGAGGGTGCTCGAGGTGTTGCCGAACTCCAACTTCTCAACTCGACACGCACTCTTTTGCTGGATGTTGAGAATGGCTTCATTGAAGTCATTCTGGCCAAAGAGAGTCTCACCTTGGCTCGGGAGAACCTAAAGTCTTTTCAGGAAATCGTCACCATCAACTCGGCCCGGGTCAATGCTGGGGACCTCGCCCAGGTAGAACTGGTCCGCTCCCGGGTGGCCGCACTGCAGTTCCAGAATGCGGTATTACAGGGTGAATCCAGGATGAGAACGGCTCGGACCCGGCTACAGACACTGATGGGCAGGGCTGTGCCTTCACTGGAATTTGATGTCACCGGGGAATTTCGGCGATCGGATGTCCCTGTCGTACTGACTGATCTTCGCGAGTTGGCGCTGGAACGCAGGCCAGACCTCCAGGCGCTGGTTCGCGACCAAGCCAGGTCCTTAGCCGATATCCGCCAGCAGGAAGCCCTGGGCAAAGTCGACTTCACGGTCGGCGCTCAAGTTCACCGCCAATATGGATCAGGTGTTCAATCCCCGGGGAACGCCTTGGGAATTTTCTTCAGCATGCCAGTACCCATATTCAATCGGAACCAGGGTGAAATCCAGCGAGCGCGCCAGGAGCAATGCCAGATTGATGCGCGGATCCAAGCAGTCCGGGCAGAAATCCTCAACGAAGTTGAAAATGCTTACCAGCAATTTCAAACATCCAAAGACCTTTTGGCCGGCATCGAGACCGGGATGCTGCAAGAGGCACGCCAGGTCCGGGAAACGACGGAATATTCCTACCGCCGGGGGGAAGCCAGTTTTGTGGAATTACTCGATGCGCAGCGCGCGTTTAATGACACGACGCAAAGCTACAATGAAGCTCGATCTGAATTTGCCAGGAGTCTTTATTTAATCGACTCGATTACCGGCAAGGGGGTAAATCCGTGAAGACAACGCGTTTCTTGTTTCATGCTCTGTTGCTCACTTGCTTGTGCTGTGGGGGGAGAAAGCCGGGAACTGACCTTTCCGAGAAACAAACGGATTCCATCATTCCACCGGGGCTGGTGGTTCTGCCTAGCGATTCACCGAAACTGCGGCTGATCAAAGTAGAGCCGGTTCAGCTTTTAGAGGTCCCAATCGACGAAGTTACAGTTGCGGGGA
>JBGOTQ010000034.1:0-31641 GCA_041476565.1 Terriglobia bacterium
ACTAACATTGACGAACATTGAGACGGACATCGTCTTCCTGCTCCACAACGAGGACGTGGCGCGCGCCTACAACGTACTCTTCGATCTCATCCAGTCCCGCAGATTCGTGAAGACAAAAACCCGCGAAGAGTGCAATGAGTAAGGCAGGGATCCTTAGGACCGACATGCGTATCGGGGTTCTCCAAGAAATTGAGCGTCACGACAGTCGAACATAAGAGAGCTCACCCGACCTTAGCGGGCCGCAGAAGGATTGGACCTATCAGAGCCCTCCCTGGCATCCACGATTGCCCAATCCATTAATGTAGAGATCTCGGAAATTTTTCACCAAGCTCAATCTCAAGTCTCCCCGGTATAAGGCTTGATTTGAGTTACTTTGAGTCGAGCAGCTTCCGTGACGAAATGAAAACTCAGCTTACATAAAGTGCAGTGAAGAATGTCAGGGGATTCGCTATCGGGCCGCGCCACAGCAGAAACCCCCAGCATTTCGCAATGAACACAGAGGGCCAAAGGCTGGCTGGGGTTATTGGCAGCCCCCACGGTCGTTTCCTGACTCCCATTCCCTCCCGTCATGACAGTGGCATTCTTTCCCAGCTTCAAAGCCGTCAAAAGGCTCACCATTGCTCTGCTCTCAACGCTTCCAGAATTGAACTCACCGTTTGGATCAATTCCTCTTTTTCGACGTTGGTCTTGCTGAATTTTATCTCTAGAGAGAAGTCCCGGGTCGGCGGACGAAAGCGGAAAACGTAATTTCTGGGGCGAGGCTTCTCTCCTCGAAGCCTCTCTTGGCGAGCTTCATCACGGGATACTTCTCCTCGAGCGAAGCGATGGACCAGTTCAATCATTTTCACCCGGGAAGATTGCCGAGCCACCTGCAGCAACATTGATTTACTGGTGACCTGGACATCCAGGCACATCTGCCGGACATCCGGGGGGATAGTGTTCAGGCTCAGAGTTTCGGTGACGGAGGAGCGGGCTTTGCATATGCGTTCTGCAATCTGCTCATGGGTGTATTCAAAGCGGTCAATCAGCGACTGTAGCCCTTCCGCCTCTTCGAACGCGGTCAGGTCCTTGCGCTGCAGGTTCTCGATCAGTGCGATTTCAGCCACCTCGGCATCATCCACGTCTTTCTCAATGCATGGGATCTCAGTCAGCCCGGCGGCCAGACTAGCCCGGTACCGCCGTTCCCCGGAGATGATCATGAATTTGCCATTCACCCGGTCCAGCCGGACCAGGATGGGCTCCAAGACCCCTTTTTCCGTGATGGATGCAATGAGGTCGGTCAGGTCCCCCACCATCTGGCGGGGTTGGTCGGGATTCACCTCAAGCCGGTCAATCGGGATCATCCGTCCCACTGGCGCGCCAGTGCGGAGGCTCAGTTCGTCGACATAATGGAAGTCATGACGCATTTTGACCGTGATGGGCAAGCCGCTTTTCTTGGGCACGTTCCAACACCTCTTCGGAAAGTTTGAAGTACTCAACGGCCCCGCTGGAGTGGGGTGCAAAAGAAAAAATAGATTCTTTGTAGGCCGGACTTTCCTCCAATCGAACGTTCTTGGAGATGATTGTCTTGAAGACTCTCGATCCAAATACCGTCTTAATTTGCCGATAAATGTCTTTGGCCAGCACCGTCCGCTTGTCATGGAGAGTGACCAAGACCCCCAGCATCTGCAAATCCGGGTTGGGCCGGGCCTTGACTCGCTCCACGGTCTCCAGCAGATCGTCGGTCCCTTCCAATGCAAAATAAGAAGACTGGATGGGGATTAGGAGATGCGTGCAGGCGACCAGTGCGTTGACCGTAATCAAACCCAGGGTGGGAGGGGTGTCAATTACTATAAAGTCATATTCTGAACGGGTTCCCCCTAGACGATCTTTCAACCGGAAGGGAGCATCAAACTCCCCGATTAAGTTCCCCTCAAGTTTGGCCAGGGCGATACGGGAGGGGGCAATGTCGAGGTGCATGATGGAAGTGGGTTGGATCACATCCCTGAGACCCAATTTAGAATCCATTAGGACATCATAGACGCTCTGTCGTACAGTCTCAATTTCCAGGAAGCTCAGAGTACTGTTTGCCTGCGGGTCCAGATCTACCAGCAAGGTTTTCCTACCCCGATTGGCAAATGCAGCAGCTAGATTGATGGCCGTGGTGGTTTTCCCCACACCCCCCTTTTGGTTAGCGATGGCCAGGATCATTCGGGTTCCTTACATTTTGTATTTGCCCAGGTCCTCGTCGTTCAGGTTTTCCAACCAGCGCTTCAGCTCGTCATCGGTGACCTTCTCCTGCCGGGAAGACGCGGCTTTGGAGCTGTTAATGACTTCCTCATCGACAAAGATCGGGCTATCGGTCCTCAACGCCAGGGCCAGAGCGTCGCTAGGCCGCGAGTCGATACAAATCAGTTTCCCATCCCTCTCGAGCCAAATGACGGCATAGAAAGTATCGTCCTTGAGCTGGTTAACCACGACCTTGTGAACTGAGCAATTCAATCCGTTCAATACGTTTTTTATCAGGTCATGCGTCATGGGACGCGGCGTTGAGATCTTCTCAATTTCCAGGGCAATGGCGTTGGCTTCATACACTCCCACCCAAATAGGTAGAAGCGTGTTCCCATCCAGCCCCTTCAGGATGACGATGGGCACATTGGTGACCGGGTCCATCATCAAACCCCGAATTTTCATCTCGATTTCCATTTCCACCCCCCCCACCGGAGATTCACTTTGCGAATAAGGGTTAGGCTCCGGCAAAGTCTAACAAAACGATTGGTGCTTGTCATCGCTCCTGCACGGAAGAATGCCGCTCGAGGGATTTCATCCGAGAAGTTCATGAGGTCATTACCGCACAGTCTTTTTACTCCTCCTCATAACTTTTCTTGTTGCGCATTGCAGAAATTGACTCCGGCTCATTTCCGTATACAAAAAGCGCGCAGCATAGCATACTCCTAGGATCAGGAATAGTCCGCTAATTCTCCCACCAGGCAGTTTGCCGAAAAATCCCTAACCCGTGTCATAACAAACTTACCTAGAAGATCCTTGGGGCCGGGGAAATTGATAATTTTGTTTTGGGTGGTCCGGCCCATCAGTTCTAGATTGTTCCTCTGGCTATTCCCTTCGACCAGGACCTCGAATACTTTGCCTACAAGGCTCGTATGCTTTTGCAGCTGAACCTTCTTCTGGAACTCCTGCAAAATGGCCAAGCGCCGCCCCTTTTCCTCCTCGGAAATTGTGTCCTGGTAGGTAAAGGCCTCAGTGCCTGGCCTGGGAGAATATTTAAAGGAGAAGATCCAATCATACCGCACGATTTCCAACAAGGAGAGAGTTGCCTCAAAATCCTCCTGGCTTTCGCCGGGGAAGCCGACAATGACATCCGTGGAAACAGCGATTTCCCGGATAGACTGCTTGAGCATGTCGACTTTTTCCAAATACTCTTCCCGGGTATAGTCGCGCTTCATTCGTTTCAAGACTGCGTTTGAGCCGGACTGTAGCGGCAGGTGCACTTGGTTGCAGATCTGTGGGGCAGTTTCAATGGCCTGGACAAGATCAGGGCCAAAACCGCCGGGATGAGGGGAAGTGAAGCGAATGCGACGGCAACCAGGAATCTCAGCGACCCGGAGCAGGAGTTCCGCAAAGGATGGAACCTCCCCCAACGGGTCTTTCCAAGAATTGACCGTTTGCCCCAGCAGCATCACTTCCTGGTAACCCTCCGATACCAGCCTTTCAATTTCGCGGACAATGAGCGAACCGGGACGGCTGCGTTCAGACCCTCGTGTATAAGGAACGACACAGAAAGAGCAAAATCGATTGCAGCCTTCCATGATCGTCACGTAGGCCTTATAGAGGCTCTCCCGGGACTGTGTATAGACTTCAAAAAGCCTGTCCGTGTCCTGAGACACATCAATGACCTGGGAATCTCCTTGCTCAACTCGCCTGACCAGACCGGGGAGGAATGAGTAGCTGCTCGAACCGACAACCAGGTTGACGTTAGGCGCCCTTTCGAAGATCTTCTTCCCCTCCATCTGTGCCATGCAACCCAATACCCCAACTCTGGTTTCCGGTTTGGTGCCATAGGTCTTCCGCACGGAACCCAGGCGCGAGAAGACCTTCTGGTTTGCCTTCTCCCGAATGTTGCAGGTGTTCAGCAAGAGCAGGTCAGCCTCAGACGGGCTCACGGCGGGAACATACCCCATATTGATCAAGCTGCCAGCGACTTTTTCGGAGTCATGATGGTTCATCTGACAGCCGAAGGTCTCTATATAGAATTTTTTCTTGTTCATCGGCCAGTCTGTCTAGAATCCAGAGTGTTTCAGAATCGAGGCCATGCGTTCGCTTGGTCAGCGAGGAACCTGCCTACTAGGTTCCTTGTCCTTCACGAGTCACGCCGGCCTGGACCTTCCCCTCTCATTTCGCAGGCGAGTCTCTATTTTTGACCCCTCCGTTCGTGACCCAATCTGCCCCTGGGGTCTAATGTCCGCTGCAACTTCGAAGCAAATCGGCAGCGTGTTTCAGGACGTTCTCCGTGATATGATTGCCACTCATCATCCGTGCAAGTTCTTGGACTCGTGCCTTTCTGTCCAGGCCGCTGATGTAGGTCAACGTTCTTCCCTTTTCGACCCGCTTTTCGATATAATAGTGCGCATCAGCATACGAGGCGATTTGGGGTAAATGAGTAACACACAGCACCTGGTTACGCTTGGAAAGCCGTTTAAGCTTCTGGCCCAGGATATCGGCAGTCTGTCCACCAATGCCGGCATCCACTTCATCGAAGACCAAAGTCTTGTCGTAGCCGTCAATTGCGCTGACTGTTTTCAAGGCTAGCATAATCCTGGACATTTCGCCACCAGAGGCAATTTTGACAAGAGGTTTTGGATCCTCTCCCGGGTTGGGACTAATCAGGAACTCCACTCGATCGATCCCGGTAGCCCCTCCTCCAGGATCCTCCTGCTGGGTTTCACCTTCGAGGCGGGAGTGTACAGCCGAGAAGGAGACCTGGAACCGTGTTTTCGCCATCGCCAATTGGGCAAGCTCTTTTTCTACGTTCTTCTCTAAAGACCTAGCCGCCAATTTTCTTTTCTCGCTGAGTTCTATGGCCTTGGCTTGATACAACTGTCTCAAATCTCGACGCTCGGCCTCCAGGTTTGCCAGGTCCTCGTCGGCCGTCTGCAGGACCTCCAGTTCCATCTTGATGTTTGCATGAAATGCAAGAACCTCACGAACCGAAGTCCCGTATTTGCGCTTCAGTCGATCGAGATCCGCCAATCGGCTTTGCACCCACTCCAAACGCTGGGGATTGATTTCAAGGTTGGAAGAATACTCTCGCAAGGAGAGAGCCACATCGTCCACGTTGATTCGCACGGAGTGAAGCTGCTGTAAGAGTTCCTGGCAGCGGGGATCGACCCGGTTCAGTTCTTCCAATAACCGGCAGGCATATTTGATCGTCGTGCTGGCCGCAGTCTCGGAGTCATAAAGCTCAGTATAGGCCGAACTGGAGAGCTGATACAGCTTGTCGGCATTGGCGAGTAGTGTCTGTTCAGTCAGAAGATGTTCTTCCTCGTCCTCGGACCTGAGTTGGACCTTTTCTATCTCTCCAATTTGGAACACCAGCAAATCAATCTGGCGAAGACGCTGCTGTTCACTCCGTCGAAGGGCCGCCAGTTGCTGCCCGATGTCCTGGTGACGGCTGTGAATCCCCCGGACCTGGGCCAAGAGATCTGCGGTCCGGGCAAACGAATCCAAAAACTCAAGTTGAGCGTCTTCGTGATTGAGCGCTTGCTCTCCGCTCTGACCGTGGATGTCCACAAGAAATGGGCCGACATCCTTCAGAAGGCCAACAGGGGTAAGCTGATTGTTGATGAAGGCCCGGTTCTTGCCGGATATAGTAAGTTCCCGCCTGATGATCAGCTCTCGCAGGTTCGGGTCCAGTCCGTGTTCCCCCAATTTCTGAATCAGCCGATCATCCTCATCCAACTCGAACAGTCCCACCACTGTGGCTTTTTCGGCGCCTGTTCGGATCATCTCCACAAAGGCCTTCCCACCAAGGAGAAGCCCCAGTGCGTCGACAATGATCGACTTCCCGGAACCGGTTTCTCCTGTCAGCAGGTTGAGGCCCTTCTCGAGTTCAACTTCGAGGTGTTCGATCAGTGCAAATTCGGATACTTCCAGGTACTTGAGCATGGGTCGCCGTCCTAATCTCCGCGCACCTTTCTCACTCAAAATGTGGGGAAGTTTAGCATAAATTGTCGCGCGAGACAACGAACAGTCTGGCTGAAAACCTTTGTCCGGCGGGCGTTTTACACGGAGCTGCCGGATCTAATCGTTGACGCTGGCGGCTAATCTGTGGTACCTTGGCTTTCAAGACGGATTTAGCCATTTTGGACCTTCGGGTCCTGGCAGCTGGAGGTCGTTATTGAGTGTAACAGATCCTGCCTCGCTTGTTTTCCTAGCACAGACTTCAGAAACTGATTTACTGAAGCTGGTATTAGCGTCCAGTCCCCTCTCCAAGGCAGTTTTGATAATCCTCCTGTTGTTCTCTGTTTTCTCCTGGGCAGTGATTTACAGAAAATACTCAGTTTTTAAGAGACTCCGCAGGGATTCAGAAACGTTTATCCGGATCTTTCGAAAGAGCAAACGATTCTCAGAAATTAGCACGGCCTGCGAATCTCTTCGGAATTCTCCCCTGGTGGAAGTTTTCCTGGCAGGATTCGAAGAACTCGAGAGTCAGCTGATGGGTAATTCGAAGGCTTCAACCAACCCGGGTTCGACGACTGCCACTTTAAAAACCGTCAATGCCATACAGAGGTCTCTAGCGCGCGCGGCATCCGTAGAACTGACCAAGCTGGAACGAAATTTGAGCTGGCTCGCAACCACCGCGTCGGTGTCCCCTTTCATTGGCTTATTTGGAACTGTGCTGGGAATCATCTCGGCTTTCACTGGTCTCGGCACGGAAGGGACCGCCACTATTCGAGCGGTGGCTCCCGGCATCGCGGAGTCTTTGATCGCGACAGCCGCCGGGCTGTTCGCTGCAATTCCTGCTGTGATCGCATACAACTATTTTGTCCATCAGCTCAAGGAATTTGCTTCAGCGATGGACGATTTTACCCTTGAGTTTTTGAATTTGATGGAACGGACTTTCTCCTAAGAGAAAAGATCAAAGGGGAGAGACGGGAGCATGGGCTGTTTCCGGAATCAGGCCTTCCTTCCGCCTTTCGAGAGGTTCTGACAAATGGCATTCACCAATCCCCAGGGTCGGACCCAAACTTCTCTGGCGGAAATCAATATTATTCCCCTAGTGGATGTTGTCCTCGTCCTTCTTATCATTTTCATGTTGACAGCTCCTGTCATCCAGTCCGGCATCGAGATCAATGTGCCCAAAACCAGACAGGTTAAGGAGCTCACTCAGCAGCGCATTCTGATCCAGATTGACCGTGAACAGCGGCTTTACTTGCAGTCAGAGCCCATAAACATTAATCAGCTAGGCGGCAAACTCAAGGAGAAAATCAAAGACCCTGCCCAGGCCAAGATCTATCTGAGGGCCGACGAAGAAGTGCCTTTTGGGACAATAGCCAAGGTGATGGACACCGCCAAGCTGGCCGGAGTCGAAAACATCAGTATTGTGACCCAACCTCTTGAGCGAGAGAAGAAGTGACGGAGATGTCGGTTCACCGAATCACCATTTTTGATGTCCCAAAGGAAAGACTGGGGCGGTCCCTAGCCTATTCGGTGTTAACCCATGCCCTCTTCATTACCTCCTTCTTCTTTCTTCCCCAGGTGATTCAGACTAAACCGACATTGTGGGGAGATCCGGGAGCCGGGGGCGGGGGAGCAATTACTGTAGGGATCGTCCGCTCTGTTAGCGGCCTGAACCTGCCGCGTCCACAATTGACGACGGAAAGCACGGTGGCGACCGATTCCAAGGGTTTGGGAAAAACGGAGACTGTCAAGGTACAGCAGGTTGCGCCTCCTCCGGAACCAGATGCCTTTCAAATCGAAGAAAAAAAGAAGCAAAAGATGGTCGATACGCGCCGTCCCTCCCGAAGACCGGTGGAAGTGGCACAGAATCCCCCGCCACAAAACGTGGTCCCATTCGGGGAGGGAGGAACCCCGAGTTTCTCCTACGGGCAGTTCTCCACCGGTACGGGAACTGGTGGTTTTGGATTTAACGACGGAGTATTTGGAGAAAAGTATGGGTGGTATGTTCGCCAGATACGCGACATTGTTAGCACCAACTGGCAGAAGAATCTGGTCGACCCCAACATCCGGTCAGCCCCCCGGGTTTATATTCAGTTCACCATCCAGCGAGATGGCACCGTCGCCAACGATGTTTTGGTCAAGCAAAGCAGCGCCATTCCTTCTCTGGATCGCTCAGGCGAAAGAGCCATCCGGGCGTCGCGGTTCCCCCCACTACCTGGAGGGGAAACACACCTGGTCGTTGAATTCTGGTTTGAATACTCGAGGTAAGCCCAAATCGAATGAACCCTAAGAACACTCTCCTCGTCGTGCTCTGCGTTTGTGGCATTTTCCTGTCCTCACCACTCGGGATCTTACTATCCCAGGAACCTCAAGTTCGCACGGGAACTCAGGAAGGCAGGCTGGCACGTCTGGCCGTAGCCGATCTACAGATGCGCGGCAATGACACGCAGACAATCCAGTTTACCAAGCTGTTCAATGAGGTGCTTTGGAACGACCTCGATATGGCCGGCGTCTTTGATTTGGTGCCTAAGAGCTTTTACCCGTTGAAGCTGCCTTCCCAGCCCGGCGAATTGGTTTTTGAACAATGGACCGCGAATGAGGTCCGCGCTACTGATCTTGCCTACGGCGCCAGTTATATCGAAAATGGCCAGTTCGTCACGGAATGCCGGCTGGTCGACCTCGGCACAAAGGAATCGATTATCGGGTTGCGATACCGGGTAGGCCTGGATGATCCTGGGGTTCGTTCCGCAGCTCATCGGTTTGCCGATGAGATCGTGGTCAAGATTGGAGGAGGGATCCCAGGGGTTGCTTTAACCCAGATTGCTTTCGTCTCAGATCGAACGGGCAACAAGGAAATTTGGGTTATGGATTATGATGGTTATGGTCAGCATGCCATCACCAATCACCGTTCCATCAGCCTGACTCCTCGCTGGTCCTCCGACAATAGCAAAATCGCCTACACCAGTTACCGCCGTGGCAACCCTGCCATTTATATTCAATCCATCCTGGACAATCGCCTCTTAAGCTTTCCAGCCTTTGGAGGATTGACCACCACTCCAGCCTGGGCCCCGGATGGAGAGCGGATTGCCTTTACTGCCAGTCAGAGTGGCGATCCAGAGATCTATGTGTCGGATATGAGGGGCAAGAATCTTAAGAGGCTTACCACCAGCCGCGGTGTCGATATTTCGCCTACCTGGAACCCCAAAACCGGAAAGGAGATCGCCTTTGTATCCGACCGGAGTGGTTCCCCGCAAATTTACATGATGGATGACGAAGCGTCCAATCTCCGCCGGATCGTCACTGAAGGGGGGGAAGCAGTCGGTCCCTCCTGGAGCCCGAATGGAGACCTGCTGGCCTTCTCCTGGCGCAAGGTCCTGGATGGAAACTTCGACATTTATGTGGTCGATATTGCCAAGGGCGGCTATATCCAATTGACCCGAGAGGGTGGTCGCAATGAGCATCCTGTCTGGTCCCCGGATGGCCGGCACATTGCGTTTGAGTCCGATCGCACCGGGGCCAAGCAGATCTATGTGATGCTGGCCAATGGGACCAAGCAGAAGCAAATAACGTTCACCGGCAGAAACACAGCGCCTGCCTGGTCGAACTTCATGAATAAGTAGCGTGTCTGCTCATGGGGGAAAGGGTCAATTTTCAAGCTGTATGACGCCGTGTTGTCAGCGGCTGCGCGGGAGTGCGGAGGGCCAATGATTAGCCCAATAGAATTACTCTTTCAAATTCATTCGTTCATCACGTCATTTTTTTGTTCCACGAGGTAGTCCTTTTATATAAACTACAAGGGCTTGATCTTGATAAGGTCTGGTGTACTACGATCTCTTGTCCACACCATCTATCTATGTATTTGGAGGAAGAATGATGACGCTGAAAAGGCTGCACTTTGCTTACGTTGCGATTTTACTAACATTATTAGTTGTCTCCCTTTCCAGTGGCTGTAAGAAGAGGCCTCCGGCTCCCCCGCCCCCCCCGCCGCCACCTGTAGCACCGGCTCCAAAACCGGCTCCTACCGTGACGCTTTCTGCGGCTCCAACTTCAATGGAGAGAGGGCAGTCTTCGACGTTGACCTGGGATTCTGCGAATGCCACTAACGTTTCCGTAGATCAAGGGATCGGCGATGTCAGCACCAGTGGTTCCCGCACCGTCTCTCCTAGTGCATCGACCACCTACAGCATCACGGCTAAAGGCGAAGGTGGGACGGCGACAGCGACGGCTCGTATTACGGTGACGGCTCCTCCCCCGCCAACTCCACCGGCGCCGGTGGGACCCTCAGTGGAGGAACTTTTCCAGGAAAAGGTCAGAGATATTTACTTTGACTACGACAAGTCAGATATCCGGGATGATGCAAAGCCGATCCTTGCCGCTAATTCAGAATTCCTGAAACAGAATCCTTCTATCAGATTTAGTGTTGAAGGCCACTGTGACGAGAGGGGCAGCGAGGAATACAACATCGGCTTGGGCGATCGTCGCGCAACAGCGACCAAAGAATACCTGGCGACACTGGGAATCTCAGCGGATCGGATCAACACAATCAGCTACGGGAAAGAGAAGCCCCAGTGCACTGAAAAGACTGAAGAGTGCTACCAGAAGAACCGGCGCTCGCACTTTGTCCTGGCTAGCCGTTAGGCCGACTTCTACGGAATTCGAGAACAACCCTGTGCTGTTAACAGGGTTGTTCTGTCTTGGGCCGGGATCCTGCAAGAACTGAAACAAGTCCTATCTAAATCTGTTAAGATGGCCTTGAGTTTTTTGACTTTTGTTTGTTCTCGGGCAGTTCTTTAAGTTATGAGGTGAGAACAGGTGTTGAGGAAGATTGCCGCCTTCTTTTTGCTTTTCGGTACGTGTCTTACCCCAGGATTCTCCGCCAGTAAGGAGATTATCCAGCTTCAGGCCGATGTAGCTCTGCTACAGAACCAAGTCCGAGATCTTCAACGGAGTTTTGACACACAGGGGGCTGTCTTGAAGACCCTGGTGGAGCAATTGCAGGATGCAGTAGCAGGGCTGAAGCAAAACATCGAAGGGGTGAAAACCTCCAATCAACAAATTCAGGCTGCCGTATCCTCCAAGGTGGATTCAATTTCAGGTCAGTTCTCTACGGTCAACTCAAGTCTCGATGTGATCCTGGACAAGATTGCGCGTCTCTCTCAACAATTGGCAGAGACCAAGGCCAAGACCGAAGCCCTTGAAGCTTCCGCAACCAGCGCAGCCACTCCCGGCACAACACCCAAGACCACACCTCCATCGCCAGCTCAGCTCTACGACTCAGCTTACGGGGATTATATCAAGGGGAATTATGAGTTGGCCCGGCAGGGATTTGAGGAGTACGTTAAGACTTATCCGGACACAGAGCTTTCTGACAATGCCCAGTACTGGATTGGGGAATGCCACTATGTGCAGCGGAAATTCCCCGAAGCCATCCAGGCCTTCCAGAAAGTTGTCGACTTGTATCCCAAAGGTGACAAAGCACCTGCAGCAGCTCTAAAAAAGGCCTACAGCCTGCTCGAAGGTAAGAATACCGAAGCTGGTATGCGGGAACTCCGCGGAGTCATCCAGAAATACCCCAATTCTGACTCAGCTCAACTGGCAAGAGACCGCTTGAATGCGATGGGTGCCAACAGGGCACCGGCAACGCGTAAACCGCCCAAACATTGAGCAGACAAGATCATAGGTCAGTAACAGGGCTCCATTCTCAGAGATAATATTCACAGTGTCCGAAAGGGGGAGATTATGGCAAATTCCGTAAACAAGGTCATCCTGGTGGGACGTTTGGGCAAAGATCCAGAGGTCAAGTATACTCAGGGCGGCACTGCTATGGCTCGATTCTCACTGGCAACAGACGAAGTGTGGAAGGACCAGAGTGGTGAAAAGCAGCAGAAAACCGAGTGGCACAACATTGTGGCCTGGAATAAACTGGCGGAAATCTGCGGCCAATACCTAGCGAAAGGCCGGCTGGTTTATATCGAAGGTCGGCTCCAAACGCGCAACTGGGAAGATAAGGATGGGAACAAACGCACCACTACGGAGATCCGGGCCGACAACATGGTCATGCTGGGAGGCAAGCCCGAAGAGGGCCGACAGGAACGGGCGGCAGCTACCGCCTCCCCGTTAGAAGCACATGGGGATACTGAGATCACTGATAGCGACATCCCTTTTTAGTCCGAAGGTTCCTATTCCCTTACTCGCCTGAAAGAAATTTCGCCTGCACTGGACTGATTATGCCCAAGTGTAAGTGTTGCGGACGTAAAGTGGGGTTCATCCAGATCCTTAGAAACCCTTTATTGCTGAAGACCTGGAAAGTTCTGGACTCTCACCTTTTTGAGACTCTCTGCCTGGAATGCATCGCACAGTGGAACACTTACTTTGAGGGATACCAGAAGTATTATGCCTCCAGAAATAAGACAGAACGTACCGACAAACCCGTTTGAGTGGCGCATGTAAACGAGTTCCCCCCAGTCATCCTGGCGGACTCCTGGCGAACTTAGCAACCATGGTTTTCCTGTGATTCTCGGAAAGGCAATTGGCGATTACCGGATCCTCGCCTGGCTCAATTATGGCGAAAGTCATTGCGTCTATAAGGCATTTCACTCCCTTCATGGCAGGATATATGCGCTGGCGCTGTTGCAGGCTCTTCCAGTTCGGGAGAGTCCATTGCAGCGGATTTTCCTGGAACAGCATGATCTGGCCACGAGGCTTAATCACCCAAGCGTCGGTCGAGTTTACCCCCTTGACACGTTGGGCGATTTGGTTGGAGTTCCGCTAGAGGTTGTCCCCGGCCGAACTCTCTGCGAGAAAATCAAAGACGGACAGTCCAGCTTTGATTTTGCTTTAAGAGTCGGCATTCAGGTCACCGAAGGGTTGGCCGCAGCTCATTCGATTGGACTGATTCATAGTCGATTGACCCCCAAGTGTCTGGTAGTTTCCAGTGAGGGGGGTCTGAGGATCCTCGACTTTGCATTGGCGTTTTTGCCGGACGAGTTGGCACGGTCCAAGTCCCACTTTGATCTGCCATTTGCGAGTCTAGTTCTCCCCCACTCGGGGCCGCCTCCCATGGCCTATCTTTCTCCCGAACAGTTGGAGGGGTTTCCTGCAGATACATCCTCGGACCTTTACTCTCTGGGGTTGATTCTCTATGAATTATTGTGGGGCCGGTTCGTTGTCCAATCTGATTCTCCCGAGTTGATCAGGCAGCAGATGCTGGAACATGATTTGCCTGATCTGGGCGAAGTTCGTCCCGAGGCTTCAACGCACTGGTCAAGAATACTAGGCAACCTCACCCGTAGAAAAGCTTCTGAGCGGTACCCATCGGCAGAGGCGTTGCTGGCTGACCTGAAAAAACTAAGAGACGGGTGGCCGACGCCGCATCTTTCATTTACCCAAAGGAACAAGTGCATTTCCCGTCGCTCGTTCTTCTTGAGGTTCCTTGGCGAAGAGAAGAAATAGGAGGCTTCGACAGATCCTCATTGCTGTTTGTGTTTTCCCCCAAGAATCCACCGATTTCTAGCACGTTCGTAAACGACACAATCGGCGAACCAATGGCTCCAACATGTAGGATGAGAGCCCATTCATTGCAGACTGCAGGACTTGACGGCTAGCCACATAGACGGTCACTTTGACAACGGCATGGAAATGCTTGGGTGTTTTGTGGTTCATGGCAGATTCTGGAATAACCATGAAGAAAACGTCAGAGCCATTAACCATAGCTATTCACTCTGATTATGGAACATTTGTTAATTAGGTACGGATACCTTCTTCTATTCCTGGGGGTTGCCTTGGAAGGTGAGGCTTTCCTTCTGGCAGGCGCCTACCTGGCTCATCGGGGATACTTCCATCTCCTATTCGTCATCGGAATTGCTGTAGCTGGAAACGCACTTGCCGACCAAGCATATTACTTCGCGGCTCGTACCCGTGGCCGGGACTGGCTCGAAAAGCGTTTTCGCCAGAATCCCAGGTTCCAAAACGTCCTGGCAAGCGTCTCCCGCCATACTAACTGGATGTTGCTGGCGAGCCGTTATGCCTTCGGGTTTCGCATCATCATTCCGGCAGCCTGCGGCGCTTTAGGGATGCCACCCTTCCGCTTCGCGGTCATCAACTTACTGGCTGGTATTCTCTGGGCCGTCCCGACTGCCTTAATGGGGTTTTACCTCGGAGAAGCAGCAGAAGCCACACTCGCCAAGCTTCATCACTACGAAATCTGGGGAATCATGGGGCTGGTCTTGACGATCACGGCGGTCCTATCTATTCGCCGTTTGCGGCGAACCACTTTCGTTCGTGAGCTCAGATTCTCTGATTTCCATGCATTAGTCCCGATGATCATTGGTCTGATGGGTGTGATAAATCTGTTGGCTGCAATCATTCCCCTTCACAGAGCCAGCGTGGTTGCCTTAAGACGCTGGTTGCCTTTGGAGGTGATCCAAGGAAGCCGGCCTTTGATGATTTTTGCGGGGGCCGCCCTCCTTCAAGTAACCAATAATCTGGCCCGCCGCAAAGAACTGGCCTGGTATGTGGCCACAGTTAGCCTGTCTCTAACCCTCTTGCTGCACATTACGCACGCTCTTGACCTCCATCACTCTTTGGTCGCCTGTTTACTCCTTGTTTATCTGATCTCATTCCGACATCGCTTTCATGCGCGCAGTGATCCTGCATCTCTCAAGTGGGCTTTATTAATGATCCCCATCCTGGGTGGGTTGGTTTGTTTGTACGGTTACATTGGATTATCTCACCTAGCCCCCTATTATCATTGGCGCCAGCACTCGACTCCGGCCGGCGAGGCCTTTCGCTCCGGCATCTTGATACTCGAACCGCAACTAGATCCTATGACGGGGAGAGCGGCCACATTTCTTGGATCTTTGCAAATTGCAGGTTGGCTGGCGCGTCTTTACGTTCTCGTGTTATTGCTCAGACCGGTGATCCTTCGAAGTCGAATGGAGGTTCCCTCCGATAAGATCTTGTCAATCTTTCACCAGCACAGCCAACACTCTCTATCTGCTTTTGCGATCCAAGACGACAAGCATCACGTCCTGGTCGTAGATCAACGGGGACTAATTGCTTATGCGATTCGGGGATCGGCGGCTATCACCTGCGGGGATCCGATAGCTCCCGATGAGGTTTTTCAGCTTTGCATTAAACAGTTTCTGGAAATAACTCAAAAGAGTGGTTGGCGTCCCTGTTTTTACGAAGTGGCAGAAAATCGACTTGAAGCCTATCACCAACTTGGACTGAAGAGTCTGAAGATTGCTGAGGAAGCTATCGTTGACCTTTCCCAATTCAGCCTATCAGGTAATGCCCGAGCAAACCTCCGGGCCATGGTCAACAAAGCCGCTAAGAGCGGGATGGAAGTTCGTCGTTATTCCCGCGGCGAAAAGCCGATTGCCGCTGTCGACGAACAGCTTGAGGAAATATCGGAAGAGTGGTTATCTGAAAAACACTTGGGTGAACTAGGGTTCAGTCTGGGCCGATTCTCTCTGGAAGAAATCTCCGACATCCCGGTGTTTATCGCCTCGTGTGGCGACAGGATTGAAGCTTTCTGTTCCTGGCTGCCCTATCGGCGTGGCGAGGCCGTGGTTCTGGATCTGATGCGGAGACGGAAAACAGCGGTCGCCGGAACCATGGATTTCCTCATCGCCCATTCGCTTAAACAGCTTCAGTCCTCAAGCATTCGGGAGGCCAGCCTGGCCAATGCCCCCCTGGCGAACGTCGGAGAGCCCAAAAAGCCACTGGAGCGAGGTGTAGCCTTGCTTTTCGAGAATATGAACGCTTTTTACGGATACAAGAACTTGTTTCGCTTCAAGAAGAAATTTGCACCTCGATGGGAAGGACGCTACCTGGTATACCCAGCCGGTGTCGATCTCCCCCGTGTTGCTGTCGCGTTGACCAGCCTTCACCTCTCCGGAGGCTTACTCCGGTCGATTTTTCAGGATCGGTTTTCTCTCGCCGCTAAATAGCTTATGAAGACGATCCAGTTTCCCATTGTCATCAGCTGGCTCACTTGCTTAATGCTGCCAACCTGGGCTCAAGACCTGGACACTCTCTCAATCAGGGGCAAGGGACAGCAGCTTCATCTTTACGGCAATCGTTCCGGTACCCCGATTGTTCTCTCCAGTGGGGACCTGGGTTGGGCAGGACTGGTGCTGCATGTGGCGGAGGTCTTATCTTCCAAGGCCCACTTCGTGGTCGGGTTCAACAGCAAGGCTTATCTCGAAAGCTTCACGACGAAGCAATCGGCTTTGGACCCTCAGGACGTGCCGGGGGACTTTCAGTTACTGGTAGACTATAGCAAGCGACTGAATGGGGCCAACCCCATTCTGGTTGGTATTTCGGAGGGGGCCGGCCTGTCAGTGTTGGCCGCGGCAGATCCAAAAGTTAAATCGAAGATTCGAGGAGTGCTCGCATTGGGCCTGCCTGACCAGAACGAGTTGGGCTGGCGCTGGCAAGACTCCATCATCTGGATCACTAAGAGAGCTCCCAACGAACCGAGCTTCATGGTCGAAGACATCATCTCGAGGGTTTGTCCAGTACCCCTGGCCGAAATCCATTCGACTCACGACGAATTTGTCTCATTGGACCTGGCCAAAAAGATGCTGGCTCTTGCTGGAGAACCCAAGAGAATGTGGGTAATTGAAGCAGCCAACCATCGATTCAGTAACAATCGCATCGAGCTGGATATGCGCCTTACCGAAGCTCTGGAATGGATCAAGACTCAGCAGTAGAATCTTCTGGAGAACTAGAAGTGGGCACTGGTAAAATGGCCGTGGAGGCTGCCCTCCTGTGCACTCCAAGCTAACCGGAGACCTCATAGTGTATTCGGGACTCCCCTAGTCATGGTCAAAGAGACGATCCTCAGCCACGAAGTCTTGCGACAGATTCGGGAGATCAAGACTGTCGATCTCGTTGTTGGCATCCCCACGTACAACAATGCCTCCACCGTTGGTCAGGTATTGAAAACGATCAGCGCCGGACTAGCCACCCATTTCTCCGCTGTGCGCTGCTTGCTTGTTCACGCCGATGGAGGTTCCCTTGATGAAACTAAAGCCATCGTCGACCATACTGCAGCCCAGGACCCCAACCTCCTGATGCTTTCGCATCTGCCGCATCCCATCCGGAGGATGATTGCTCCATATTCCGGAAGCTTCGGCAGAAGCCATGCCATTCATACCTTCCTTGAAATCGCCGATAGCCTTGGGGCCAAGGCTTTGGTGTTCGTCGATTCCAGTTCCCAGAGCATCAATAGCGAATGGATCGCCCTGCTGACGAGGCCTATTCTTTTCGAGGGATTTGATCTATCAGCTCCGTATTACTCACGGCATAAATATGATGGGACAATCACCAGCCATCTCATCTATCCTTTAGTCCGAGCCCTGTATGGAAAACGGATCCGCCAGCCGGTGGGGGATGATTTCGCATTCTCCAGCCGTCTAGTGGCATACTTCCTCCGGCAAGATATCTGGCAGAGACACCTCTCTCAGTACGGCCTGGAGGTCTGGATGGCCATGACGGCCGTAGCAGAGGGATTCAAGGTTTGCCAGTCTTTCTTGGGGCCAAAGATTTCCGCCCGCAATGAGCCTGGAATCGAACTCAGTTCAGTCTTGAATCAGGTTGTGGGAACAGCATTCGGGTTGATGGAAAGCAACTACGGAGTCTGGTCCCAGATCCGCGGGTCAGAGCCCGTCACCGTCTTTGGTGTTCCGGCCGAGGTGGGCCTGGAACCTGTCGAAGTCGATGCCGGCCGAATGATTGGTGCTTTCCGGCAGGGTCTGGCTGATCTTTACGGGGTGTGGAAGACCTTTCTATCGCAGACGGTCCTAGAGAGCCTGAAGAAGATGGCTGAAAACGATCCAGGCGCTTTCACCTTTCCTGACAAACTCTGGGTGAAGACAATCTTCGAATTTGCCGTTGCCTTTCACAAAAGCCGGATGTCCCGGGACCACCTCATCAAGTCTTTAACCCCGATTTACCTGGGACGGATAGCGTCTTTTGTGCTCGAAACTCAGAAGAGTACAGCCGCAGATGTTGAAAATAAGGTTGAACTCCTTTGCCTGGAATATGAGAACCTCAAGTATTATTTGATCGAGCGTTGGAGAGCTTGACGACAGAGGGCGCGGTGAATGGCCGCCGGAAACCCGCATGGCGACGTAGCGGTGGCCGGCGCCAAGGAGGCTAACATGCAGGAATTTGTGAAGGCTGCGTTTCTTGATCCGGTGCACCAGCTTTACGAACATCTAGTAATGTTCGTTCCCAGACTGCTCGGTATGGCAGTGCTGGTTCTCATCGGTCTGTTGTTAGGGTGGATCCTTGGGAAATTGATCCGGAAAGGGCTGGGGGCTGTTCATTTCGACAAGTTTTGCGCCCAAATCGGCTTGACTGCAGTTCTGGAGAGGGGGAATATTCACCGACCCGGTTCCGAATTGTTGGCGTCTGTGGCTTATTGGCTGATCGTGCTGAATTTTTTCATGATCGGTCTGCGGACGCTGGATGAGACCGTGATGTCGCTTGTGTTCTCAAGGTTTTTTGCCTATCTCCCCAATTTAATCATAGCGATCTTCATCTTGGTTGCGGGCATGATGCTGAGCCGATTCATCGGACGCAGTGTCTTGATTGGCGCCGTCAATTCTCAATTGCCATCCGCCAGGCTATTGAGCATGGGCGTCCAGGTAATGATCATGATTTTCATTCTGTCACTGGCCCTGGAGCAATTGGGAATCGGAAAATCCACGATTGTTGCCACGTTTTCTATTTTGTTCGGAGGAGTCGTGCTGGGGTTAGCCATTGCCTTTGGGTTAGGCGGAAGAGACCTGGCACGCCAGTTTTTGGAACAGCGATTGCGCCGAAAAGAGCCTGGGGATAAAGACGAGGGTGGTTTCCTCTCCCATCTGTAAAGGGGGCAGTGCTTGCAAATGAATCCTCCGCGACGTCCACTGAGAATCCTGGTGGCCCCCAATGCATTCAAAGAAAGCCTTAGCGCCTTGGAGGCCACCGAAGCAATTGCTACGGGAATCCTCGCAGTCCTCCCTCATGCCCGAATCACCCGAATCCCTATCGCCGATGGTGGGGATGGGACCCTGGAAGCCGTAGTATCCGGAACACGTGGCCGGATCCTCAAGGCCAAGGTACTTGGTCCGCTAGGGAAAAGAATCACTGCGGAATATGGAGTGACAGGTGACGGCAAGGTCGCTATTATCGAGATGTCTCGGGCCTCCGGTCTGGCTCTGGTGCCCTCCAACCAAAGGAATCCCATGCACACCACCAGTTTCGGAACCGGAGAGTTGATGCGCACCGCGTTGAATCAGAATGTTGAAAGTATCATCTTGGGTATCGGAGGAAGTGCGACGGTTGACGGTGGCATCGGTGCGCTTCAAGCTCTGGGCGCTCAAGTTCTGGACAGGCGGGGTCGCCCGGTAAGCCTTGGCGGAGAGGGTCTGCTGGCGACTTCAAGAATTGAGCTGTCCTCCTTGGATCCGAGATTGAAGCGAATTCAGCTGAAAGTAGCCTGTGACGTTCAGAATCCGCTGGTGGGGCCCAAGGGGGCAGCAGCCGTATTTGGCCCGCAGAAAGGGGCGTCCCCGAGGATGGTGAAACTTTTGGACCAAGGCCTGGCGACGTTGGCAGCGTTGATTCTTGAGGCCCGTGGCATAGATGTCTCCAGGATGCCCGGGGCAGGGGCAGCCGGAGGGATCTCGGGCAGCCTCCATGGTCTTCTCGGCGCAGAACTTAAGCCTGGCAGTGACCTCGTATTTGATTTGCTTCAAGTCAAGACCATCCTTGGTAAAGTAGACTTAGTCATCACCGGTGAAGGTAGAATAGACTCTCAGACTGCTTTCGGAAAGGGACCAGGAATGCTGGCCAGGCTTGCGAAACAACAGCGGGTTCCAGTGATCGGATTAGCAGGCTCAATCGGGGAACATATTGAATGCCTCTATGAAGAAGGCTTCTCCGCAATCTTCAGCATCGTCAACGGACCGATCAGCCTCGGTCATGCCATGCGCCAAGCCGCCTTCTTGTTGGAAACAACAGCAGCACAGGTGGCACGGACTTTTCACCTGGGCCGGGGTATATAGGCTGGTCAATATATTGAGTAGCCGGCAGGCGCAAGCAGCGGAGTGCATCTCATGATCAACATGATTACGATATCTCGTGAAAGGGGAAGTGGCGGTCGAACCGTGGGCACTTGCCTCTCCCAGGAATTGGGCTGGAAGCTTTATGGCAAGGAAATTGTGTACGAGATTGCTCAACGGGCAGGGGTGGCGGCGGAATCCGTTGTCAAATACGACCAGGAGACGTATAGCAAGTGGAATCTCATTGTGGATTCCCTTCGAATCAGCAGTCATTTTTCTCCCGACTATGGCTTAAACTTCAACTTGTCGTATATTGAACCGGAGATTTTTTTTACAGAAGATAAGTACTTGAAGACCACACAAGAAATTTTGAGAAACCTGGCCAGCCAGCCAGGGGTTATCTTTCTCGGCCGCGGGAGTCAAGTCATATTCAGAGAACGGAAAGATGCCCTTCACGTACGGCTAGTGGCCCCTTTGGACCTTCGGATTCAACGCATCTCCCAAGGATTGAGCCTCTCTCCAAAAGAAGCTGCGAAAAATGTCGCGGAACACGATCGATCCCGCGCCCATTATCTGCGAGATTTCTATGGGCTGGACGTCAACGATTCCACTCGCTCCCATCTCACCATCAACACAGGAAATTTCGACATAGCTCAAACCTGTTATCTGATCAAGCAAGCCATGACGTTACTATGAGACTAAGCTAATTTGTGACCGCCTCATGAGTTGTAATGCGGATTTGGCACCTCACTCAACGGTGTGAAACGCCATATGCTTTCCAGAAAAACGAGAAGTTGAATCCGTGTACCGGAGAGGGTTGAAAAGCGGAGAGTGAATGGGCCGCCTGGTCACCTGGGAAAGAAGTACATCACCCATCCCACAGCCACGGCAACGCCAAGGAAGCAGAAGAATACGAAAGCCCCATAGCGGAGACGCTCTTTGACTGTTTCCTTGGTAGTCAAAGAGAAAACGATAGATACCGATAGGGCAAAAATCGCGATCGCACTGAAGTGAGAAATCTCCATTACTTCTTTTTCCCCGTTGCTACGTCAAACGCGTTCAATACCACCAACAGGTTCAGCAATCCTGCCACGATCAGGAATGTGGTTCCATAATCGTAAGACTGATTCTGCATGTCTCCTGCCCCATATCCGTAGTTCCTAGCCAGAAAATAAGGGATCCCAATACTCAGGTCAGCTAAGAACGGGAGATTGTATATAGGTTGATCAAAATCCAGGGTGTAGAGTTTTCCCTCCTGAAGGAGCCCGAAAACGAAAAGCATCAGAATCGCAAACGCGAATAGAAAAGCCCTGCCCCATTTCCCGATAATAAGATGCCCCAACCCCGGAAAGACAAGGGCCCCGATGGATACAGCAATCGGTCTGATATCTCTTACATTCATGGTTGAGCTCTTGGTGAATCGGCCTTTCTACTCCGGACAGTTCATCGAAACCGCACCCTGAAGGTCCTCATTGATGGTGTTAACTGACCGTAGGACAAATAGGCTCTCTTGTCAGAAGCTCTCTGAGCTTCTCAGGATCACAGGATTTGATTTGAACCACCTTGCGCCTAGATGCAAACCCACTCTTAATTTCGATACTACTCTTTGGCACCGAGAGCAGCTGAGCAAGAAACTCGACCAAAGCCAGGTTGGCCTTCCCATCCACCGGCGGTGCAGCTATACGAATCTTAAGCCATTCGCCCTCGGATCCCACAATGGTAGTCCTGGAAGCTCCGGGAACTACCTTTACCGCAAAGGTACAGGCTGCAGTATCATGATGATATTTCAAATTCATGTTTCAAGTATAGAGGCGTTCTCCAAAGATGGCCGTCCCGATGCGAACAATGGTTGCCCCCTCCTCAATGGCCACTGGAAAATCATGGCTCATCCCCATCGACAGTTCGCCAAAGACAGTATCAGAACACAGCCTTGTCTTCAGTTGATCGAGAAGTTCCTTCAGTCGCCGGAAGAAGGGGCGTACATCCTCCGGGCGTTCAAAATAGGGGGGAATCGTCATCAGTCCGCAGACGGACAGATTCCTCATGGTCTGGGCCCGCTCAACAAGCTCGGTGAGGTATTCTACTTCAATTCCAGACTTGCTGGGTTCTTTCGCGAGATTTACCTGGATCAGAGCCTTCATGCACTTGCCGCGAGCTGAGCATGCCCTGTCAATTCTTTGGGCCAGTTCGACCGAATCAACGGTCTCTATCCAATCAAAACAATCTACTGCCTTGTTGACTTTGTTCTTTTGTAGAGGGCCAACCAAATGGAATTCAAAAACCTGTCCAGCCAGCTCGAGACGCTTGGACATCCCTTCCTGCACTCGGTTTTCCCCGAGGCAGGTCACCCCAGCCCTCAGCGCTTTCATGACCAAGTCCGCCTCAACGGTCTTGGTGACTGCTAATAGTTTAATAGTCCCCGCTTTCCTTCCCGCACGATTACAAGCTCGCGCAATCTGTTCCTTCACTTGTTCGACGTTGCCGATCACATCGGCGTCGGTTCCCGAAATCATTGGAAGACCTCTCCCTTCGTGCGGGAACCCCATGTTACAACAGGTCTGAGGGTTTTTCAAACCTGCCCAGGTACTGGGGCCACTTTAAAGTAAGATTAGGCCAATGATTCACAACGACAGGACCAATTAGGATAGACGAGAGAAGTCAGACTCCAGAGACTCGGACACCCTTCAACAATGCGAACCCAAGGATGTTGACTGGGCCCAAGAAGTATGGACTGCCGAACCCCAGACTCCTGGGGAACCACCCACTGTTCTTTTGACACACTCACGGTCCTGTGACAGGAAATCGACAATAAATCAAGGGCTGAGCAAAGACTACTCTCTCATGGGATCCCCTTAAATGCGAGATCTATGGCCAAATCAGACCTGACTCGCTCTCCTGGGGGTGGCTTTCGATAAAGTTATCCTTTACAGCGAATTACAAGGCCGTGCAGCCAGTAGGTTCGGCCCCTGCGGGGATCCAACGAGATTAGACTCCGGGTAATTCAGCCCACATACCGGAAGTTTGGCAGACCCATTGCAACTCCATCAAGCTGTTTGGCTGGGGAATGACCCCTAGATGACACTTCACTTGATTCACACACTGACAACAAACCTCATGGACGTTCAAACCAGGGCGAAAAGAGATGTCAATGCCGATTGAACTGGGTTCTGAGGAGTCCTGGATTCTCGAATCTCTGATAAACGGTCCGGAGACCGACAGGGCCGAGGGAGTACAGACCCTGAATGACCCGGAACAGGAGGTTGACCGGATCAGGCTGCAAGTGCGAATCTTGGAGATCCTGTCGCACCAGGATGAGATTCTGTTCAAACCCACAGGCAGATCGGTACCAAAGATTGAGGCTCGACCTTGGCTCTTTTGTGCCTTAGCTGGCTTAAGTATCGGGAATGAAAGAATTTCTTCTCTCGTCCGACAACATCTCTTTTCAGAAACAGAGACAGATCCAGAAATAAGGTTCCGTGCCTTTGAGGGTTTGGTTTATTCCAATCCCCCGGATATTGAGTTCCTTTCACGGAGACTGCTGGAAAAGGAAGATTCCCCGCAAGTTCGGCAGCTTGCCGGGGCAGTGCTGGCGCAGAGGGGAGACAAGTCTGCACTGAAAGAAATCATGGCAGGGATCCACCACAAGGACCCATCTTTTCAAGAGTCCACCCTTCGAGCCCTTGGGGTCATCCCGCTCAGACCGGCAGTAAAACCTCTTTGCAGCATCATTGCGGATACCCAGAGTACTACTCTCGTCTCCCTTGCAATTGCCGCGCTTGGCCGCGTGCAAGGAAAACGTTCTATCGAAACTACTGCACATTTTCTGTCGACGTTTGTCTCCAGGATCAATGGGATTCTGATCTGGCACAAGCCGGAAATCCAGGCTCTCTACACATTAGGTCGACTGAAATCCCCTGTGGGTATCCCCACACTGGTTAAGGCCCTCTGCTCAAGTCGCGCCGAAATTATTGCCGAAGCAGCACGAGCACTAGGAAAGCTGGAGGAGCCCCAGGCAACCGCCGACCGGTTGGTTGAGGCAGTGAAGAAATCTGACCGGATACCCGTCGCAAGACTCTGCAACTTGCTGCGCCGAAAGGGACTCAAAGCGGCTGCCAGCCAAGTGGAGTCAGCTGCTCAATGTCCAGTCACGGCAAAGCTGGGCGATAGCACAATAACGCCGCCGTACGAGGGCAATGGTCTATCGCGAGATAACATCAAGGAAGGAGTTACAAGTATGGATAGAATGGCGTTGACCTTGGGAGAAACAGACAAGGCCGTCAAAGAACTATTTGAAGATTCATTCCAAGAAACTAGGAATGATTTCAGAATGACTACTCTGATGGGGGCTGTGGTCTTCCTGTTGGGTATTTCCTTGGTAGCTCTAAGTGCATGGTTGATTCTGTCACAGAAAGGTAATCTCCAAGGTTGGTATGGGCTGGCGATTACTGGGCTGGTTGGCGCGGTGGGCGTTGTCTATGGGGTCCTTACTGCTCAGCCTCGACGTCAGATGCGGGAATCTGTTGAGCAGTTGATGTATCTCAGAGTCATCTTTCTGGCCTATATGCGGCAGCTCAATCAAGCGGATCAGGCCTATTCCAGGCGCCTTCAGGACAACGACTCCATCGTGGCTCAGGACGTTGATGAGTTCTCCAAGATGGTGGGAACAGCGATGCAATCGGCGGTGGGGTACCTGTCCTTCAACCATGCAAGCGGGGCAAAGAACCTGGTGTCTGTGATGAAGAGCTAGGACTTGCAGGCTCGTACAATCGGTGCTTGTGAAGTGACCCAATAACAGTCCGGGGGGGGAAGGTACTGACCTTGCGAGGAAGGAGCACGCCTGCATGCCCCAACCTCCTCAACCTTGACTGACGACATTTTCCAAGAGACCTTACATTTCGACCCCCTAGAGGGACGGAAGTGCCCTTTTGGGCTGAACGTCCTGACCGGAATTATGACACCATGAAAGTAACCAACTAAGGCCAGATCGCTTGCCTCACCCTTTCTACCCCGCCAACTAGCTCTCATCCATAGAAGATCCTTCCCCCGCCAGGAGGAGGCTACATTACGATGCTCTCAATGTTTTCAAGTTAGGACCCCTTAACTGACAAATCGGCCCCTTGGCCGGTTGTCTCTGAGAGCGCATTCAACCAGCCGCGAGCGGCATCACGATCTGCCACTAAATGTCGGGTAAATTCCGGAGTTGGATACACCTCGGGCTCAAGAGGACTCCTGAAACTTTGTCCACTACTCTTGGTAGCACCGGGAGAATCTCAGAGGTTGAAGGAACATTCAGCTTTCGGATACAATAAATTAGGTTGCTGTGATGGAGTCTGACTACAGCTGCCCGCTTTGCCTTATGCCTCCTGGGTCCAGGGTAACTTCGCATGTAGCAAATACTCTCATTCTCATTGAACTCCGACCATGGCCGGACAAAACCTGCAGGTTGAAAGCCCGGCCGTGGTCTGCAATTTCGATCTGTAATATGGATGAAGTGAATTCAACCGCCCCTGAAATCCCAACAGAGAATTTAATGATTGAAGCCTGCGGCCTCAGCAAGTTCTACGGGGAGTTTGCCGCTATCCGAAATGTCACTTTTTCCATTCCGCGCGGCCAAGTGGCTGCCTTCCTCGGCCCCAATGGTGCTGGGAAATCTACGACATTGAAGATCCTCACCGGTTACCTGACTCCCAGCGAAGGATCGGCTCGAATCGCCGGCCTCGATGTTTTTGGCCACCGTGTAGAAGCTGCCGCGCGGCTGGGTTATTTGCCAGAAAACGGCCCTCTCTACCCGGAAATGACGCCTCTGGAACTGCTTCGTTTCTTTGGGGAGGCACGAGGTCTTTCCAGGAAGAGACTCCAGGGCTGTATCCTAGCTGTGGTTGAGCAATGCAGCCTCCAAGCTGTTCTGGAAAAACCTATTCACAAGCTGTCCAAGGGGTACCGACAGCGCGTGGAATGGCGCAAGTTCTCCTTCATGAACCGGACATCTTGATCATGGACGAGCCGACTGGCGGACTGGATCCCAACCAAATCCACGATGTGCGGGTACTGATCCGGCAGCTGGGCAAGACCAAGACCATCCTTCTGTCGACACACATCTTGCAGGAGGTGGAAGCCGTTGCGGATCACGTCATTCTAATCCACGAGGGCCGAGTCATTTTCGATGGAACTCCTCAGGCCATGGCAGCCGGCGGGGGTTTAGAGGAAGCGTTTTATCGTATGACTGGAAAGCTGGCAGCCCTTTCGTGTGGCCAACACCCTCTGGGCAGGTCCAGGAGGCAGCTTCCGGTGGGTCTGGGAGTCAGCAAAGCACAGTGGCAACACCCTCTAGGGGCGAGACTCCTGGGGAGTCCCGAGAAGCTCCGGGGGAGGTGCTGGAATGAGCCCGACCTGGAGACTACCTAAAGCGATCTTCAAGCGCGAACTGCTCGGCTACTTCAGCAACCCAACGGGCTATGTGTTCATCACTTTGTTTGTTTTTCTTGGGGCCATTGCCGCCTTCTGGCAGGAGGCTTTTTTCTCGAACAATCTGGCCAACCTGGATCAACTCAATCAGATTTTCCCTTACCTTCTCGTCCTGTTTATCCCTGCTATCAGCATGGGGATCTGGGCCGAGGAGAAGAAAGATGGAACTGATGAATTACTTCTTACTCTTCCAGCCACTGACTTCGGCATCGTGCTGGGCAAATACTTGGCGGCGGTAGCCATTTACACAGCGGCCCTGATTCTTTCCCTCAGTCATGTCCTGGTCCTCGGCTGGCTCGGGAATCCGGATTCCGGGTTGATGGTTTCGACCTACTTGGGCTTTTGGCTGATGGGGGCAGCGTTGCTGGCCCTAGGGATGATTGCGTCCCTCTTGACCGACAATCTGACCATTGCGTTTATCGTAGGGGCCGGCCTTTGTGCAGTGCCGGTCTTCATCGACCATGCGGGCGTGATCCTAACCGGAAAATTCCAACGGCTGATGGAGACCCTCTCGTTTAGAGAACAGTTCCGGGACCTTGCTTCCGGAATGGTGACCCTTTCTTCGGTCATTTACTTTGTTTCATTTATGCTAGTCATGCTCTACCTGAATGTAGGGCTCTTGGGTCGTCGCCATTGGCAGACAGGCAAAGGGACCGTGAGAATGGGCTGGCATTACACCGTGCGGGGAGTTGCACTGGTGATGACCGTGGTGAGCCTGACAATTCTGGCTGGCCGTACAGGCGCCAGAGTGGATGTCACGGCCGAGAAGATCCATTCGCTTTCAAGCGACACCCGGAAACTCATCGTGGGCCTGGACCCCAATCGACCCGTTTTCATTCAGGCCTACTTGAGCCCTCAAGTTCCACGCAGCTATCTCGTGCCCCGCAACAACATCATCTCGATTCTAAGGGAGTTTGAAGCCATCGGCAAAGGCCGCGTTCATGTCAAGGTCATCGAGACGGAGAGATACACTCCGCAGGCCAGGGAAGCCCAGGAGCGTTTCAATATCCGTGCGCAGCGAGTACCGGTGTTTCTGCAGACCCTTGGGAGCCCCAATGAAATTTTCATGGGGATCGGCTTCAACTGCGGGCCGGAAGAATTTGTGATTCCCTTTTTTGATCCTGGTCTCCCGGTTGAGTATGAGCTGATGCGGTCGCTTCGCGTCGTTTCGCATGCCCGCCGGAAGAGAATCGGGGTCCTGGAAACTCCAGCCCGGTTGTTCGGAGGCTATGACTTCGAATCGAGGCGCCAGAATCCCGATTGGTCCATTGTGGCGGAACTACGCAAGCAGTACGAGCTCATTCAGATTCCGGCGAACCAGGATTTCGCCTCTGATCTGGACGTTTTGGTGGTGGCTCTGCCTCATACTTTGGAGCAGAGCCAGTTCGATCGGTTAACGGAATATGTCAGGAAAGACAAAGCGGTATTGTTGTTCGTGGATCCACTTCCAGCATTCAATCCTGAGCTTTCGCCCCAGGAATTGCCGACGAGACCGTTTGCGGGTGTGCCGCCGGGCCGCAAGAACGCCCATGTTCGCACCCTCATGGATGCCCTGGGGATTGAATGGCCGGTGAACCAGATAGCATGGGACAAGTACAATCCACATCCCCAGTTTCGATCATTTCCGCCGGAGGTGGTTTTCCTTGACGCAGGCAACAAGAGTGCTGCTTCCTTTAATCCAAAGGAAGTGGTCTCTTCGGGGCTACAGGAAGTCGTGATGATCTACCCCGGATTATTAAGGTCAAAGGGCCAGTCCTCCACTTTTACCCCACTATTGTCCACCGGCAAAGATGCTGGGACCACCAGTTGGTCCAAGCTGGTTCAGCCTTCCTTGTTCGGTCTCCAAATGGTCTCCAACCTGCCGCATGAACCCACCGGCGAAAGTTACGTCATGGCGGCCAGAGTCAAGGGAGTTCCGGCGGGAATTCAAGTCAACGCCATCATCATTGCCGACGTGGACATGATGGGTGAACAGTTCTTTCAACTGCGAAGGGAAGGTGCCGAAAACCTGCGGCTTGACAATGTGACGTTCCTGCTGAACTCAGTGGATCAACTTGCCGGTGATGAGTCCTTCATCGCTCTCCGCAAACGGCGTCCCAGGCATCGGACTCTTGAGGCCGTGGAGGCCCGTACCAAGGTCTACGAGGATCAGCGCCTCAAGGAAACTCAGGACGCAGAAAGAATAGCCGAACAGCGCCTGAATGAGGCTCAGGCACGACTCGATCATGCCGTTGAAGAGCTCCGAAACCGGCCGGATCTTGACGAACAGACCAAGCGCATCATGATTGCTAACCAGCAGAAGGTCGAGTCCCGCCGGTTTGCCGTGGCCAGAGCCAATATCGAGGATGAGCAACAGCGCGAAATCGATCGGAGCCGGGCAGACATGGAGGCTTCCATCCGGAGAATCCAGAATACTATTAAGCTGTTAGCTGTGGCCTTACCTCCGGTCCCCGCATTTGTCTTATTCCTGCTCGTCTCTTTGCGCCGACTGCGGCGGGAAAAGCTGGGAGTTTCGGCCGACAGGTTGGTATTGCGGTAGATTTCTGGGTCGTGCCGTCGGATTTGTTGACATGAGAGAATGGCTGAAGACTTGCGCTTTCTGTGTGGTCGCCGGAATCCTGGTGGTTGCGGCCTTCCTGTTTGATCCTGGGACGTCCACTCCCAAGATTTTTAACGACCAGGGGCAATTGTTCTACCCTGCCTTCACCGATCCGGCGGCCCCGAGGTCCATTGAGATAATCGATTATGATGAATCAACCGCCACCGCGCGACCTTTGAAAGTGGAATTCAAGAGTAACAAATGGATTATCCCGTCGCATTTCGGCTATCCAGCCGATGCAGAAGAACAACTTGCGAAAACGGCTGCTGCTCTTTTTGATCTGCGAAAAGATGTCATTGTCTCAGACCGTATCGAAGACCAGGCCCAATTCGGAGTGATTGATCCTCTGGACCAAAGTTCTACAGGCCTGACCGGTCGTGGCAAACGCGTCACTCTTCGCGACGGTCATGGGAACATCCTGGCTGATTATGTCATAGGGAAGACCCCGGATGGCAAGCCGGGCTATCGGTATGTTCGGGTCCCAGCCCAGCAACGCACTTACATGGTTAAGACCGATGCCGAGGCATCCGCTCGTTTTGAGGACTGGATTGAAACCGATTTGCTGAAGGTCAAGCCCAATGATATCCGGAGGATTATCATCAATCGCTATTCTATTAACGAGAACTTTGGAGTTCTTCAAAACGTGGAGAGCACTGTTGTTGTGCGGGAAAATGACCGATGGTCAGCCAGCGGCGGCGGAACTCTGCGAAAGGAAAGACTGGACGAGTTGACCAAGGCGCTGGCCAATTTAAGAATTGTCGATGTGCAGCCTAAACCGCTGGGATTGAGCCGGGATCTCAAGACTCTCGAAGGGATCCGTCTTTCGCCCGAAACCATTTTCTCATTGCGACAAAAGGGGTTCTTCGTCACCCCCAGGGGCCAACTGCTTTCCAACGAAGGCGAGCTGAGTGTCGATACTGCTAATGGACTCCAATATACTTTGCGTTTCGGGGAGATCGCGACAGGATCTTCCTTCAGTGCCGGGGAAGGAGGAATTTCCTTGAAAGAAGGTGGTGCAGTCCAGGGAGAACAGCGCTACCTGTTTGTCACAGTCAACTACAAACCAGCTCGCGCCCAGCAATATGCCAGCGAAGGAAAGGGCCCCAGTGAACGCGGAAAGGAGCTTGAGCGCGAATTGCGTAACCGCTTCGCCGATTGGTATTACATCATCTCCGGCACGGACTTCCAAAAGCTTCGTCCCCTAAAGAAAGACCTGATCAGGGGGTAATCTCATATGCTTCGGTCCACATCCAATAAGCCCGGGAATAGGCCAATTGGCTGGCGAGAAAAATCCTAAGTCTTCGACGCAGAGAGAAAAACCAAGCCCGATAAGCCTCCAAGTGCTGATATTTTCGAATACCACACTTTCCACGAATCTGAGGCGCCTGAAATTGAATCTGATCACCTGTCGTCGGGTTCCCGCCCCTGCCTGGAATTTGTAATCTGCCGAAAAGGCAAGGCGCTCCCCGCCCTTCTTCCCCATCAGAAACTGGCGATATTTTATCTGATTCAGGCGATGAAACCGATCGAATATCCCAGGCTGGGGAAAATAGCCAGTTCTGAAGAATTCTCGGCGTGATGATGTCCTGAAGAATGACGTGGAAAAGGGGATAGACTTCAGCTTCGTCTTTCTTTAGCGACGGAGGGTTTAGCTGCCTTGCTCTCGACCTTTGCCTCCTTACTGACCGCAGAGGCATTTTTGCTAAAGATCTCCTCAAACATGGCTGCTTCTTCTGGATTCTCCCAACTGTGGACAAGGGCTCCACTCTCCTCTTTGGAGAATATCAGCTCGGACCGTTCTTCATCAAAATCGACTCGAACCAGGTCGCCCAGGGAAACCTGGCTGGTGGCTACCAGATTCGAGAGTGGATAGACAAGGTGGCGTTCCAGGGCGCGTTTCAAATGACGAGCGCCGTACTTGAGGTCGGTCCCTTCCTTGAGGAGGAATTCTTTCGTTTTTGACGTACACTTAAAAATGAATTTCCCTTCCCCGCGGGAATTCAAGATCCGATCCTGGATCATCCCCAGCTCGATATCGAGTATCTGTTGAAGTTGCTCAGCCCTCAAGGTCCTGAAGACAACCACTTTATCAATTCGGTTCATGAATTCCGGAGAGAACTTTTTCTTAGAGGCCTCCAGAGCGGTCTTATAGATCTTCTGGTCAATCTCGGACTCGTCGGATGCTGTGGAAGGAGGAGGGGCGAATCCGATACTGCCCGAAATGTACTCACTCATCTCAGCAGCACCCAGGTTGCTGGTCATGAACACAACCGTCCTGCTTAGATCCACACGTCGGTTGTCACCCAGTGTCAAAGTAGCCTTGTCAAGAATCCCCAGCAG